>JANNJE010000112.1:0-8301 GCA_031405735.1 Armatimonadota bacterium
TGACAAAATCGCCGCCGCCATGTCCGCCATGGGAAGTAGCCTCCTTTTGAAGCCGAGCCCAGAGCGGATGATCGTATTTTTCGTACCAGGCGTCAATTGCCTTGCCCTGTTCCCACGAATCGGTGCTCTTTGTTACTCCATCCATGACCACCTTAGCTGGGAAACCGCTCCATACGCCTTTGGTTCCCTGAATCAGGTTGTGGCGAGTGTACGGACGTGGCAATTGCTCGTCCCATTGCACCATTATCGTTTTGCCCAATACAGTCTTGATGATCGAAGTGTTGATGTCACCGCAGACAAATTTATGTGTTCGGCGAATGTTGCCTTCGGGAAATCTCTCTTTCGCATAAATTCCGCGCACTCGGCTGTTGCTGCTTACCGAACTCATATAATCAAACCGGTCGCCGCGGTTGATGTCCATATACTGTGCAACTGGGCCCAAACCATGAGTCGGATACAGGTTTCCGTTGCTTTTCGCGTAGTGCAAGGTTCGCCATGACCCCGTTCCGTGCCCAATTTCGTGCATTTGGCCGCGCAAGTCGTGGATATATGCGCCTTCGCCATGAAGCAGTTCGCCAAACATCCCAAGCCGGCACATGTTTAAAACCATAAGCTCTTCCCGGAAGTAGCAGACGTTTTCCATCATCATGCAATGCTTTTGCGTTTGTTCGGAAGTTTCTACAAGCTGCCAGCACTCGTCCACCGTCAACGCCGCTGGAACCTCCAGAAAAGCATGTTTGCCTGATTTCATGGTGTCTACTGCCATTGGCGCATGCCATTCCCATGGAGTCGCGATGAACACGGCGTCAATGTCGGTTCTTTCTAGCATTCGCTTGTAATCGGTTTCGGATTTTGTGTAAAGCTCTGGTGCTTTTCTGCCAGCATCTGTAACCATTTTCCGTCCCTTTTCGGCACTTGGAACATGGTTGTCGCAGATCGCAATGACCTCAACACCGTCGCACATCATTGAAGCTTCAAGATGCGACGGTCCTCTGGCACCCATTCCAATAAAGGCAACGCGAACTTTTTCGAGCTTTGGTGCATGAAGATCGTAAGTCGGCTTTCCCTTTGATTTAGGCCCCTTTAGGTTCGGTTTGCTTGATTGGGCCACCGCGAGATTTGCGGTTGCTACAACTGCTCCTGCGGCGGTCATTGCTTTCAGAAATTTTCTACGATCCATTTCAGATTCCATTTGTTGAAATTACCTGGAATTGGGTGCTGTTGGCGGTGGGCGGTTAGCGGTTGGCAGTTGGCAATTGGCGGATCAGAGTAATCAGTTGTTGGTTGTTGGTTCTCAGATGGGGGTCAATTTCAAACTTCAATCTGCAAACTACCAAATACTTTCCGCAATCTGCTAACCGCAAACCGATTACCGCCAACTGCAAACCGCTATCCGCAAACCGCCAACTATTTCCCCTGCCGATCAACGCCCATCAATCCAGGCGGACTCAAAATATCAATCAAATAGCTATCTTCGAGCGTTTCAACGCCATGCGGAAACCATGCTGGAAGCTCGATAATCGTGGGCTGATCAATGATCACTTCTCGATAATCTGGACTCGCAGGATCGCCCAATTTCCACAACACTTTGCCTGAAAGTTGGCAAGACATATGCTCACTTTCGTGCGAATGAATATCCACCGAGCAGCCCTTCTCCAATCGAACCTCAGCGACCAGCATTTTTTCGCCGAGCACCCGCTTTCTATGCAAAAGCGCGACAGGATGATCCGATTCTATTTCCGAGATTTGGTGAAGTTTTGCTTGCATACCCTTCCTATTTCAAAGTTAGCCCAATTGGTTCCCTTCCTGTCTCCGTTGCTATTCCAATCTTGCAATTCAATGGCAAACCATCTTCGTCAAGACATGCTCCGGGCGAAACTTGCTCGTAAGGCCAAGGCGACGGCAATACGAACTGCGAACGCATCACACGAATCCAATCGCCGTCATGCTGCCATTCCGAATTCACATCTGGATTCAAAAAATATGCTGGCTCAAACGGCGCCCAACCTTCCGCTTCATATCTTTCCAGCCATGCAGCGGCAATCAACGCTCCCTTGAATTCAAGCACGACTCGATAAAAAGGAGTTAAGAGCCACATCACGCAAAATGCGGCTTGCATGGGATCGTCGTAATGGCAGTGCCACCTCTCAGCGGCAACCATTGCCGAATCGCCTTCGTCGTAAATGGTAACCGGAAACGTGTCTATTTGTGTCGGAGTCACTACGAGCGATTGTGCTCTCCGTTCGATACTAAGTGGCGCCCCAAGAAACCTTGACAATATTGCTTCGCATTCATCTAACGCTTCTGAACCTGGATTACTCATCACTACTATTCCAATAAAAATTAAGAGGCAAGCATGCTGTCAATCTTGTCTCGAATCATTTTCCTGGATCGAAACAAGCGAATCTTCAAGTTGTTCTCTGAAACTCCAAGCTGCTTAGCGCCTTCATTCAGCGACAAACCTTCCACATCAACCTTTTGGTATGCGTCTCGGTATATTGGCAACAAGCTTTTTAGCGCATCGAGCAAGCAAGTCTTAAGCTCTTTTTCCATAAGCAAATCCTCAGGCGAATCAGTTTGCTCAGGGATTTGAACGCCCATTTCTTCGAGTTGCTGAAGGGCAATGGCAGAATTTTTTGATTCTGCACGCTTCAGCCTGCCACAAGCTCTTCGACCAATTTTGACAAGCCATGCCTGCATGGCTTCTTCATCTCTGAGCCCTTCTTTGGCTTTAAACGCCGCCATCATAGCTTCAACGAAAACGTCTTCTGCGTCGTCATGGTTGCCGCACATTCGCACAAGCTGGCGATATACAGCGTCTCGGTGCCGGTTGATTCGGCGTTCAAAGTCCACAAACTATTTTAGTACGGTTTCGCTCAACGCTGTTTGATCGAGCGCTAAGGATTTTCTTTGATCGCCTTTGTTCAAGTTCAAAATCTCAAAAAACTCTTCTATATTTTCCGCACGTTTGAGTTCATGAAAACATGGAAATTCTCCGAACGCATGGGCGAGCTTCGTCCATTGCTTGAGTCTTCCGAGCGTACCTGTCCCCAAATCGCTGCCATGCAATTTGGAGAATTCGACAAAGCGTTCAAACAACGAAATCCAATCAGTTTCTCTTGGCTGATCGGAACTAATTCCAAGCTCTGCTGCAATTTGATGCGGAAGTCGCGGATTCGCTAGTGCTCCTCTGCCGATCATGAAGTGAATGCATCCCGTAGCTTCTTGGCACCTTTTGAAATCTTCGATGTTCCATATATCCCCATTTGCAATGATCGACAATCCTAACTCCCGACGAACTCGGCCGATTGGTTCCCAATAGACTGGGGGCGCATAGCCTTGAGACCTAGTTCGGGCATGAATCGTGAGCCAGCTCGCGCCGCCTTCTTCCGCCATAGCCGCATTTTCATCAATGTCGTCAATCGAATCCCAGCCGAGCCTCAGTTTTGCAGATACGGGAATGTGAATGGGAACGGCTTCTCGAACTGCGCGTACAATTTCGCGAATTCGGCATGGCTCCCTTAGTATCGAAGCGCCTCCATCGTGCTTGTTTACCGTTGGCGCGGGGCAGCCGAAATTGATGTCAATCGCCTGGGCTCCGGCGAGAATTGCATTGTGAGCCGACAGAGCCATTCGCCCCGGATCGCCGCCGAGTATCTGAACTTGGACGGGCATTGCACACGAATCAGATAGCAGTTCCGGAACCTCACGCCTAAGAACAGACGCTGGAATAGCTGAATTACTGACACGAATGAACTCCGAAACTGCCCAACTGAATACGCCGAACGAACCCAGCATCGCCCGCATGGTGGCGTCAGTAATCCCGTCCATCGGGGCGAGGACGAGGGCTGGGGTTTTGGGGTCGAGGAATTTGCAATAGGGCATTAGCTGCCATTCAGAGATCTGTTTCAATAGAGTACACCTAACGCCCTTTGCCCTATATCGAATTTCTAGTGCTCGACTAAAAACGCCGAGATGGGAATTTGAGGAATCTTGCGCAACCGTCACGCTCTCCACTTCGTAAATTCCGCATGGAAATTCGCAACATAGCACTCGTTGGCATGGGAATAGCCATCGGTTATTCCCTCGCACTTCAAAACTCGCCAACACAAGACCCAAAGACCTTCACGGTTCAAGACTTCCCCAACCTGTTCCAAGGTCTTAAACAGACTCCGGGCATACTCGACGTAAAGGTCGCGATCTTGGACGGCAAAAAGCAGACCATTTTCGCCTGGTTCAAGAACAAAGCGGCTGTTAACGCTTGGTACACGAGCAAAATGCACCGGGACGCAATGGCCAAATTCTTCCCGAACATGAGAGGCAACTACGAAACGTTGGCAGGATTTAAGGACGAGAAGGCTCCGCTTCTGGTTGTGGCATCGGTCACGCCCGGCGAAAAGCTAGTGATGGAAGGCTCGGCGTTAAAAGCAGAGCAGATCGCTATCGAAATCTACACGCCTGTTCCAGGTGGGCTGACAATTGGAGGCGGTTTCGGGCCAAAGACGATGGAAGTTCCGGGCATGATGAGAATTGGGGATTGATAGGGGAGCATCATAGCTTTGGCTCTGGTGTTTCATCGCGTAAGATCGAAACTCGGCGAATAGGTTCATGATGATCGCAAGTCAATCAGCCTCCCCAGAATGAAGCTGCTCCGGAACTGTTTGCATTGACATATCCGCATGAATCTGTTATAACGATGGCATGGTGATCGCATTAGCAGGAATTGTGATGGCTTGGGTGAGCCCGCCACCTCCAGCAACAATTGTTTTTGGGCCGGTTTCGTCGCGAGTCGAGCGCCTCAGAGCCGATCGCAAACCTCTTGGCAAGTTTCAAAGTGGAGGCGGCGCTTACAAATTCGAATTCGACGTATCGCCGACTGAGAGCCAGCTCCGCCAGTTGTGCTCTTTGCATGTCAAAGGAACATTCGCCAAAGGAATGGCAGTGGAAGGCAGCGGATCGAATCTTATGGTGATCGAATTTGCCAAGTGCAAAATCCACGATATTACGTTTCCTCGACTCGAATCGCGCTCGAAAGAACAGTTGAAGCTTCAAGTAGAACTTCGCCCCGAGGGTGACACCAAGCTCATCATCGCCAAAAGAGCCGCAGCGCCATCCATTGGGGCGCGATCAGGATCGCCCGCCACTTGCGATGCCTCTCTGACCGTTGACGGCAAGCCATGCCCATTCAACATTACTGTCGAGCCGTGTTCACCAAACGGCGGAGGCCCTGTTTCCATCGACATCCGAGGAGGCAAATGGGAGAGCTATGTTCAAGGCTTGGTATACACGAACGGAAGCTATCGAGCGAAACAGGTTGTCCTTTCGATCAGTCATGGGTCCGTCAAATTGAAGCTTCTTGATGTTTATATTCGAGTTAACGGACCAGTGGCAACATTTATCGGCCGGAGTTCGCGGTTGGAATAGTGGAAGGCTCCTTGGGACGACTGAGACGATTGTCCCGGCCACCCGTCGTTCACTCTTTTCCTTTCGTTCTGAGTCTTTCGAGTTCGCGGGCGCCTTCATCCCAATTGAGTCTCTTGGCGAGTTCGATAGCTGATTCGCCAACAGAGTTTTTTTGATTCGGGCTCAGGCCGGCGGCGATCAAGCGCACGACGACCTTTCTGTAAGTCTTCCATGGCAAATCCATGCCGCTCCTTCCGCCTTGGGGTGGCGCGGCTTGCCTTACAATGGAATGGAGGGCATTGTCACCGTTGTTGGCCGTTAATTTGATGTTTGCACCTTTGCTGAGGAGCCGATCGAGGAACTTCTCGTTGTGCCAACAGAAGTGAATGGCTGAGCGGCCCAAGTTGTCCCGCGCGTTAATCCAAGCTTTCGCCTTAAGCAGAAGTTCAAGATCCTTTAGAACGGTTGGCTTGTCGTCAAAAGTTGCAAGTCTCATTAGCGGAGTAAAACCCGTTGGCGATCTTGCATTGACCATAGCGCCACATTCGATTAGGGCTTTAAGTGATCCTTCTTCGTTCGATAAGGCGTGTTCGAGTGCACAGAGCCCGAGCCCGTTGCGGGTATCGGGCGACTGGCCAATGGCGACGAGGTAGCGAACGGTGGCAGCATTGCCCGCTCCAATGATTGCGAGACCGCCCTTATAAAGGGACTTTGTGTCAGCTCCCATGGAATTGAGCAGCCGGGCCATCGGGACGTCGCCGTTGCGGCAGGCGACGCCAAACGGAGTAATGGCGTAGTTTCCGGGAGTAACTCTTGGATCGGCGAAGTCAATCAAATGAGGGAACTTTGCCGCAAGGATGCGAACCTTTTTCGTTCGATTCTCCTCTGGCAAAGCGGGTCCGAAGGGTATCTCAGGATAGCGATGACGATACTCCTCCTCCTTCCAACAAAGCGGGTAGAAGAGACCATCAAGCTGTTCTGTCTCTTGATCTCGAATGGCTCGATCGAGGAAGAGATCGAATACGATCGCTTTAACGGGCTTATAGCAAGCGATGTACATCGCCTCAATCAACTCGGTTGACCTCACATCTGTGCGTGGTGCCAAAAGGGCTTCAAGCGCAACGACGTCATTCGTACCAGCTGCGAGGGCCAACTCGGATTGAGGCGAAGGCGACGATTGGGATTTCCCGACGCCATGAAACTTGCCGTTGGCGTAGCCACGCAGAAGTCCGCGTGCTCCGAGCTCTTGGACTTCGCGATAAGCCCAGTGCCCGGGTGCTACGTCGACGAAGAGGCAACCGCCCTCCTCTATAGCTATCTGTTTCAGGCAAATCTGAACGATGTCGTTCACGAGAGGCTGGCAGTTTTTGAGTTCGTCGATGCGCTTCGCAAACGGCTCCCGTCCTTTCTTGAGTAACGCCCGATCCCTATCGTCGAACCAAACCTTGAGGGTGACGTTGCTTGTGCGGACAAATTCGTTGGGCCACGGATAGAAGTGCTGATCAAGCACGGCTTGTAAGACATCGCGGTCGTCATTTACAACGCCGCCGATTATTGTGCTGACCATGATATGGGACAAAGCCATTGTCGCAAAGATCATGTTTACATTATAGTGCGGGTCTGCAAGGCGAACCCACTTACAATTTATCCCGCCCACCCCGCCCACCCCTCCCGAGCTAGAATCACTGTGTGCGCATCAAATACGCCCTAACGCTTGCCATCGCCATTGCCGGGTGCGCCAATCCCCCGAAAACCATAACAGCGAATCCGTTCTCGCCCGCCCCTCAAAGCGACGCGACATGGCCCTGGACTGACGCGGCGCTCACAAATCCCCGAAAGGGATTCGAACGATGGCAAAAGATATCCTCAGACGGTACAAAGCTCGATCTCTTCGCATTCGATTTCAGCGCCAATCCCAACCTAGAATTCGGCCTCTATGATCAAGACCAACATGACGACGTCCCCGGCGACAATGGGGCCGACTATTTTCCCAAAAGCGTCATCGGTGTGGCGCGCGAATTGGAAGCCGAAGGCAATGGCCGCGTCCTCGCCGCTTGGAATGGGCTCTTCTTTGCGTATGACCGTTCCGCCAATCCTCCGAACGGCCTCGCCAAGCACATCGGCCCCGTCGTCATCGCTGGCAAACCGATGCACAACGTCGGTCGAAACCGCTGGATGTTCGGCATAGCGAATTCGGGGGAATTCGAAACCCGGTTCAAACCCGAATTCGAAACGCTGAACCAATTTCGCTATGCCGCCGATGGCGCCCAATGCCTCATCCGCGAAGGGAAGCCGCTTCAAATCGAGCCCTATCCGCCCGTACCCATCGAACCTGGAACCAAGCTCTCGCGAAATGAACCGACCTCATCCGATGCCGGGCACATCCCCATCGTTGACCACATTCGCACGTCTCGAACCTCGATGGCATGGTCAAAAGACTCCAAACGGCTCTACGTTTTGATCGTCATCGAACCGGATACCGAGACCGAAAGCACAAGGCGCCTCCGCCAAGGGATAGACCTCGGCTCCGGCTGGAACCTCTTCGACCTGCAAAGGTTCTGGCTTTCGATGGGCGTTTGGGGCGCCGTCAACAGCGATGGCGGCAACGTGGCCCAATTCCTGGCGACCCGGTCCGATGGCAAATTCGATTTCCAGCCATCGCAGACCTCGGGCAAATCTGCGCGGAAGATCGTGTCGAATGCGTCTGAATCCGACCCCGGCGGAGGTTCGTTGCTTTCGTTTTGGGTTCGAGAACGAACCGCGCAAGGTTCGAGTCCAAGCAAGTAGGAATCAAACCTGATGACGGATGATCTTCATTGTCGGAGTTCGGGACACACGTCGAGAGAAGATTGGACTCTACTATTGAAAGCGAGCGAGACCCTCAACCCTTCGCTTCGC
>JANNJE010000113.1:0-1207 GCA_031405735.1 Armatimonadota bacterium
CAGGAACTGACTTGCCTGGCTTGCCATACGTTGACATCAGAACGGTTGACGTGAACGCTAACGCATTCGATTTTGGAAATGGATATGCCGTTCGAACGGTAAAGGGCGCGTCCATTTCGGCGCGGGTTCTTTGGAATCCTGCATCACTCAATTGGTCAGCCGATACGGCTGAAAACATCAGAATCTTCGAAAGATGGGCTCAGCAATGGAGACGAACCACAGTCGAGAACTACCTTGAGCGGGGTGAAAATTAATATGAAACAAAGAGCTTTCACTCTCATTGAGTTGTTAACGGTGCTGGCGATTACTGCGGTATTGATGACTCTCATCATCATTCCGGTCATACAGACTTTCAATTTGCTTCGTACGGGTCAAGGGTTTGCTGATGCTCAAGAAAAGGGCAGAACACTTATCGAGCGCATTACTCGCGAGATGAGCAATTCTGCGGCTGTTCGAGACAACGGCGGTGTCAAAGGCATGATCAATGTGATTGTGCAAGGCGAAAACGGCAATCCAGAAACAGTTGGCTTGCAGTTCGCAAAAATTGACATGGTGAAACCGGCTGAAGGCGATCCGTCTCTAAGAGAAGTTGGAACCGGAGCCTATCTCAACCCGAATACAGGTCACTTTGACCCTACTTTGCGTTCACCTAAAGGGCAAGTTGTTCTCCCTGTGACTCCTGGAACGACAATCGTCCGGTATTTCATCGGTCTCAGAGATCCATTTGCCGCATATAACAATCCTTATGACGGGTTGCTGATGAGGCGAGTTGGCGGCCGTGACAACCTGTATGTGCTCTACCGAGTTGAAGTCGAGCCTTACAATACAGATGGTACGGTCAATACGAATTTCTTCTTTGATATGAACCGAGACGGCAACCCTGATACTTACGGCCCATGGTTCGACGATCCCGATTTCTTTTCGCCGACTGTTCCTTTGCCCGCTTACACGATTCCTCCTCCCGTTGGAACTGACCCTGACAAAGCAGCGACTGTAAATAACTGGCTTCGCCGGGCTACGATTGTTACTGAAGTCAGCCGCTACGACATGATTCAGCCGCTGTTCGACAAGCGGACTAGGCTCGTGGTTTATGACTTTAACAAGCCTCGACTTACTGCCCTGATTCAATTCCGTCCCACAAGTATTGGAAGCGAGCCTACTACAGGCCAAACAGCTGTTCGCCAATCGGAAGAGGGCGACAACATGG
>JANNJE010000114.1:0-8009 GCA_031405735.1 Armatimonadota bacterium
CCGATGTCGCCAGTCAATGGATTGAATCCAAAATGCCCCGATGCGGCATCTGGGCAAAATCCCATGCTTGCTGCGCCATCTGCTCGAATCAAGCCCCATACCCCTAGCATTCCGCCGAAGGCGGCGCGAATCCACGTGTCCTCGACTTTGCGACCGTCAGAGCGCAAAAGCTCCATAACCATGAGCGAATTTGCAACCGTAGAATGCCCCAAAAGCAGTTGCCCCTTATCAACAATTGCGTCATGTGGCACGCCTTCGGTTTCATGGACGATGTGGTAATCGCTTCCATAGCTCCACCAGCACGGTCCCAAATCTCGTGCAGCGAACGCATGGCGAAGAGCAATATCCACAAGCCCTTCATCTTGAAGCCAGGTCGCCGCCCAAAAGAGTTCTTCGAACCGCCCGCTGTCGCCCGAAAGGTCTTCAACATCGGTGACTGGCTGGCGCACCACTTCCCTCGCGTAGGCATGTGCCTGGGTCTGCAATTCTGAAGCCAGTTCGTCATAGTTCTCTTCAAACAGGGTTCGAATGAGATCGTCAATTCTTGAATAGCTTGGCAAGCCGCCAGCAATCGGCCTTCGGAGAATTTGGAACAGCGAATATGCAGTTCTCGCCGCTTCATGCAGGTACGATTCCGCGGGTTTTGCCCCCAGGCCGTAATTCTTTGATATCCGGTGCATCGCTAAGTAAATGTTCATCACGATTGGATAAATTCGCGGTCTGCCGTAGTTCAGAGCAACCGAATGCAAATCGGCAAAAACGCAACCAATCGAGCCGTCGGCTGGGTTCTGGACATCGTCTCGCAAAAAGTCCGCGATGACTGTATCGAGAAGCTGAATCTGTTCAAGTGCAGGATCAATCGTGTTCTTTTCGGCGAGAAAAAGCAAGTCGGAGAGCCCCGATTCAAGCGCAAACGGAAAGGCGTAATCCTCTGCTGCCGAGATACGTTCCTGAGTGCGAATGTTCGTAGCCAGAATCGCATGATGAAGAACACTATCGGCATCTTCATGAAACTGGTGATCGCAAATCCATTGCGCTCGCTTGGAAATCAGCGTTTCGATTGGCTCGATGAATAACAGATTTGCAAAGCTGCGTCCCATCCGGTCGTGGTCAAATCGCAAGCGAACTGGGCCAGGCTTTTTGGGACGAACGAAGCAAAAGCCTCCAGTTTCGTCCGTGTCTGTCTCTAGTTCAGCATCGGTTGATGCGGCAAACCTCTTTGGCACTACTCCAGCGATTTCAACCGCAATCCCTACATTTGTCGGCGCAACAGCCCCTGGAAGGAGCCGCATTGAAGGACGTTTGCAAACGCTCAAAGTTTGGAAAACCGAATCGCCGACGGTCGGACTTGTTGTCACAAATCGAGTTTGGAATTTCTTGGAATCGCCTGGCTCCAAAATCAATGAGCTATGTTCAAAAAAGTGCGACGGCCATTCTTCGCGCTCAACTGAAGCCCGTGAATGAAGGTAGACCACCGGAATTCCTTCCCAGTGGAAGGGGCTCGAAAGCGACCGCGGAACGTGGGTAAACATCTCCCAGCTCGTATTTTCGCCCGGAAAAACCAACAGCCCAGGCGCTTCATTGCTCATCCGCTGAGCGTGAAGGTAGCTTGCTGTCCCGCCAACAAAAGTGTGGATGTAAACCCGATCTTGGTACGGGTTTCGGCCAGTCTTCTCATCCTTGCTCGCGCCTTGCATCAGGTTGTAAAACGCAAATGGGAAAGCAAGTTCGCCAATCTCGATGGCAACCCGCCCTTGATTGATGATCTCGACATCCCAACAAACTTGAGGGATCGGCGAGCCGACTTCATAGTAATGGCCTGTGGCTCGAATTTCGGGCAGGAGGGGAAAATCGTATTCAAATTTGACATCTCCAGATTCATCGCTTTCTGGACTTGGATTTTTGTTGCTATTTCGGCTGACGATCCAAGGCTCTTCTGGCGTGGTTCGCGCTCCTAGCAGAATTGTGCCTGGATAATAGTCTTCCGAGAATTCTTCGCCAAAGCTGACCGGCCCTAGGATGAACTGGAATTCATCGCTGTCTTCGGGCATGGTGGGATCTGCGCCCCAAAGCTGCATGATGCGCCCGCCCTGGCCGAATTCGAGGGTCAAAAGAGTTCCTGCAAGTTCAGAACGGTCGTCGAATAGGTCGTCCATGGGGGACTGGGATGTTACTCGATTTGGGGGAATTCGGGATTGGGGATAAGGAGTTCGCAGTTCGCAGTTAGCGACTCGCGAATAACCAATAACCAATAATTAGGCTCAAGCAACACCCAGCCCATCAAATTTCGTACAATACGTTTGTGAAGCCCATACTCCTATTGATCACTCTTTTTGGCTTGATCCCAACTAGCCCTGCCCAATCTTGCGAGCCACCAGTGCCGAGCAAGGTCGTCAGTTTTCCCTCTGGGAAGGTATTGGAAGGAGTTGGCACATCGGATATTCCGATCACGTCTTCCAACGAGAAAGCAAAGCTCTTTATCCGCCAAGGGTTTGCAATGATTCACGATTTTTGGTTCAATGAGGCCATCCGGTCCTTTCGAGATGCGACGAAGGAAGACCCTTCCTGCGCGATTGCTTGGTGTGGACTCTATGCCGCGCTTACCCAGCCTTGGTTTTACAGCTCCAACTTTAAAGCCGAAGCAGAATTTGCAATCGGAAGGGCAGTTGCGCTCTCGAGTTCGGCTGGAGACATTGAGCAAAAGTTGATTGTCGCAATGCGTGTCAAAAGCTTGAACGGAGACATTCGCGAAACCGACTTTGAAAAGGCAATGATGAACCTCATAAAAGATCATCCCAAAGCCATCGAGCCCCGACTTCTGCTTGCCGGTTTGCGAACTCAGCTATGCATGCACACAAACTACCTGCCGAATGGCGATGTGCGCGGAGACTTAGAGAAGGTCTATGCGCTAATCCAGCCGATACTAAAGTCCGACCCCAATAATGCTGGTGCGCTTCACTATCACATTCACGCCATTGAGCCGTTTCATCCGGAACGTGCCGTCCCGAGTGCAGAAAAGATTGGGAGGGCCGCTTCTCGTTCTTCGCACATGGTTCACATGGCAGGACATATTTTCAACCGAGTGGGTAGGTATGAGGATGCAAGCAAAGCGTTTCGCCGTGCAAGGGAAATCGAGGAAGCTGACGCCAAAGAGCTTAGCGTGACTCCATTTCAAGTGAATTGGAACTATGGCCATAACCGTAGTTTTCTCGGAATCAATCTAGCACAAGATGGTAAAATCAAAGAAGCATTAGAAGCCATTGGAAAGGCGAGTTGGGACGAAACCGAAGTGTACTGGTGCGCCGGGGATTGGAACAAGTTATTAGCAAAGGGTTCGAATGCGAGTTCGACGAGCTTTCAGAATCTGTTTTTTCAAGGCATGCGAGCCGTCGAGCAAGGCGATTGGTTCACGGCACGTATGCGGGCAAATTCTATTAAGGAAAAGGTTGCCGAACAGTTAAAGGAGAAGGTGCCTGCCAAATACTCAACTGACGAGCGCATCAACGTAACGATGGCAGCCGAACTCGAAGGGACAGTCCTGGCGATGGAAGGGCGCACCGAAGCGAGCATTGCCGAATTCGAAAGGAGCCTTGCCGCTTTTGACCGGATCGAATACGATGAACCAGTACGATACGCTCGGCTACCCCACGAATCTTATGGCTATTCGATGCTGAAACTAGAAAGACCCGATCTTGCTCGTAATGCGTTTGAGAGAGGACTTGCTGAAAGGCCAAACAACTTTTGGTGCAAAAAGGGGCTAGATTTGGGAGTGCGCGGGCTTGACCGCGCTATTAATTGGAATTTGGAGCAAAACTAACTGAAAAAGGACAGACTCCAATTAGAATCTGTCCCTATTCATAGGTCAAAGCGCGGTCAAGCCCGCGCACTCCCAAATTCTAGAGCCTTTCGATCTTTACTTTCGCGTTGATCGGACCAGGTGCGCCAGGAAAAGGAGCGTTCTTGTAAACGCCTTCAACCATTACTGGAGCGCCGTCCTTTAAGCTGATCCAAACTTTGCCTGTACTTTCGGCAGGTACTTCGCCCGAAGTTTCCTTATAGTCGTAAGTAACCAAAACGCATTCGTGGCCCTTTAGCGTCTCGGTTGCTCCGACTAATACCGTTGCCTTACTTGAAACGTTTCCGTTCGTTTTTGAAGGTTTGTTCTCGAAAGTGAGAGTTTCGCCTTTCTTGTACAGCCGATCTTCAAACGCAAATGCAGACATGTTTGCCATGCGGAGAGCTTCTTCCGATGTGTCTTGCCCTGTTATCGCGAGGATTGCTCCGGCTGCGGAATACTTCGTTGTGGTCGCACCACCGCCTTCAGCGTCCATCTCTTGAGCGTCGATCTTAATCTTGCCCTCGCTCTGCGTTGATTCAACTGAGTAGTCACCGTTCGCTTCAACTTTTGTTACCTTATCCTTGATCTTAGCCGTAAAAATGGCGCTCATGCCCATCACTTCGACATCTGCTCTCAGCGACATCGAAATTTCTTCGCCTTCTTTCGGCATTCGGCGAAGCTTAAATCCGTCTTGTGCGATTGCTAAAGCGGCTATTGCCAAGACCGCTACAATTCCAATATTTCTAACTCTTTTCATAATTTCTAGTTCCTGAACCTACGTGATTTGAGCATAAATTCCTGCCACTGCCACGATGATTTGACGATTGTATCCGTTTTTCGTTTCCCTTTCCATGAAGAATGGGTCTGACGGCATCTCCAGTTTTGTAAGTATTCTCTGATTTGAATGATTCGAGCCGTATCGTTTGATTGTGCTGAGACCTTGCTCAAAGTCCGTTGGGCTCCGGCTCCGTTTGCCATTCAGTGCGCTGAGGCTCTTGAACTGCCCATGGACAAGCAGGTGGCAACCGAAATTTATGAACGCGTTTTTCGATCACGATATCCCGAGTTTTTGGCTCTCAACCAGCTTAGGAATCCTCAGGCGGTTCAAAACTGGTGGCGAGAATTGACAACCGATTGGTTGGATCAATTGGGAATTGGCGCAGTCTTTGTCGAACAGCTCTTAGAAATAGGCAATCACTTGCTTTATGGAGCGGGAAGCGACATATTTCAGGTTTTTGACGATGTCATTTCAACTCTTGAAGAATTGAAATCTCTTCACATTCCAATGATCGTGATTAGCAATTGGGACGAATCTCTGCACAGAGTGCTGCAATCGAAGGGCCTACTTGACTATTTTGAGTTTGCACTTGCTTCCCTTGTCGAAGGAGTTGAAAAACCCGACCCCAAACTGTTTCATTTGGCTTGTGAAAGGCTTGAAATGGACCCACATGAAGTGCTACATATCGGCGATTCTGCAGTTGATGATCTACAAGGAGCTTTGGAAGCGGGAATTCAAGCCAGATTGTTAGACCGTTCGGGGCAAGGCAACTCGCAAATTACTATTTCAAGCCTTCGCGAGGTTCCCCTCGTTCTTGCTCAATTGCAGCTAAGTTGAGTCTCGCATTTCTACGGATTCCGTCGTAACCAGCACGTCGCAAGGGCGATCCACGTGTCCAATCGTCCCAATCCTCTTTGCTCATCTCTTGAAGCTCTGCAAGCGTCTTAGAAGCAATCTTTCTGATGAAATCCGGTTCTTGTGTTATTGTGGCTCTATGTGGCTGTGAAGCTCTCGTCTTATTGAATGGACACACCTCTTGGCATACGTCGCACCCGAAAGTCCAGTCTTCGATTGGATGTGACTTGTCAATTGGGATTTCGCCTTTAAGTTCAATCGTTTTGTAACTGATACATTCCCGTGCGTCAATTTGCCATGTTCCATTGATTGGAACAATAGCTCCCGTTGGACATGCCTCGATGCACTTCTTACAGGTCCCACACCCGCCGATTGCCGGTTTGCTAGGTTCGAAGTGTTGGCTCAATAACAAAGTGCCAATAACAAACCAGCTTCCACGTTCGGAGTTGATAAGCATTGTATTCTTCCCGTACCAGCCTAGTCCCGCTAGCTGAGCAAAATCACGTTCAAGTATGGGAGCAGAATCTACACAAATCCGATATTGTAGATTTGTGTAGGTTTTGCTTAGTTGCAACCCTAAATGCTTAAGTTTGCCTCTTACAACTTTGTGATAATCACGACCCAACGCATAGCGAGCTATTCGAACAGTGCCAGACATCGAAGCGTTTGGTTGATAGTAGTTTAATCCAACCGCCAGGATGCTTTTTGCACTTGGCAATAACGTTTGAGGATTTCGCTTTTGTATAAGATGGCCTGCCAAATATTGCATTTCACCATGAAAGCCTTTTTGAATCCAATTTTCGTAATGTGCATGATTTGGCGGAGAAACTACATCACAGACTCCAGCCAGTTCAAAGCCAGCCCTTCGCGCCATTTCAAGCAAATTTTTTGAATCAATCGCCATTAGGTTTCTCGATTCTGCTTCAATATCTCCATCAAGTCAAGCCAATTAGACTCAGTGAGCATGTGGGGACGGATTGTATGGGTCAATTTAAGTTTCCCTAGTGCATTTGCAACTGAAGTTTTCTCAAATAATGCAGACAAATTGTTGATTAAGGTTTTTCTCGGTTGCTGAAATCCCTGCTTTACAAAAGATGTCAATACTGACGAATCTAACCTCGATTCCGGTCGGGGTACTAGCTTAAGTACAATGCTCTTTACTTTTGGTGGTGGCCAAAAACTGCCCGGCGGCACATCGGCGACTTTCTCAATCTCAAAATGATGTTGAAGGCAAACCGAAAGGGATCCTCGATTCGAGTCTCCAGGTACCGCAAGGATCCTGTCGCCAACTTCCTTTTGCATCATCAGTACCGCATGGGAGTACTGGCCCCGTGCATCCTCAATCTTAGCCAAGAGCGGCCCCGTTATGTAGTACGGAAGATTAGAGACCAACACTCTCGGCTCGGGCATTTCCTTCAAAACATCCTTCAGATCGCTTTTAAGGGCATCAATCTGACGAATTTCAGCACTGCGGGCTGATTCTGCCAAGACAGCAATCATACGCTCATCAATTTCTAATGCAACGACCTTCTCGTATTTTGAAGCTAAGGCAGATGTTAGTACTCCTGGCCCGGGACCAATCTCAAGCACCGATGAAGCATTGCAAGCGGCTTCAAGAATCTTGTCAACTACTGGACGCGAGCATAAAAAATGCTGCCCCAAGGACTTCTTTGCCAAAATCCCGTGACGAGACAATAGGGCTTGAAGTTCTTGGGGCTTTGTGAGATCCAATAAGATTTCCGACTATTTCAGAATATGAACGCGAACTGTCCGCCGGCCAAATTTGATGCATTCGGCATTTGTGTTCATGCACAGGTCAATTCTGTTCCCTTTGATGGCACCACCTGTGTCTGAAGCGCGAGCAAACCCGTAGCCTTCGACAAAGACCATTGTCCCTAGTGGAATGAACCGAGGGTCCACTGCAACTACGCCGTACTTCGCTCTTTCGCCAGTTGCGGTTCGAAATGTGGCTCTTGAACCTCTTCCGGCCGATGGATCGTACGCACTGGCTTGCATCGTAAGCACCCTGCCGCGCTCGTAATGTCCACGGCTGGCTACATAGCCAGTCTTTCCAACTAAGTAATGTTCGTTGATTGGGGCAACTTTCTCGGTTCCAACTTTTACCTTGGAAACTACTTTGCCATCAACGCATTTCACTTCAAAAATCGTTCTGGTTTCGCCAGGTTTTCCCGAAGTAACTTTGACCAAACGACCTTGGCCGACCGTACGGCTGAGCTCGTATGTCGTCTTAAACGGAATCGGTTTTGATTCCACCTTAGTAATAATTCCTTTCTTTTCATTCGCCGTCGCTTGGACCTTTTGCGATTCGGCTTTTGAACCGTTTTGCCCTGTTAAGGCATCTATTTGTGCGGCACTCTTGTTTGCAGCTAGAAGCAAAGCTGCAGGCAACAAGAGAAGCTGCCATCTTTTTGCGCGCATGGGGTTCCTCCTCCTTCTGTGCGTTTTTTGATTACACAGTACATTACCAATTTGAAGTCGCATAAAGCAAATGGCAAGGAGCCAAGGTTATCCTGGGTT
>JANNJE010000115.1:0-16029 GCA_031405735.1 Armatimonadota bacterium
TGAAACGCGCGCTGCCGCACTCCGAAGTGATTCAGCAGTCGCTGCGCACGGAGGTCAGCCACAAACACCGCAACCAGATCACCAATCTGATCGGCGATGCCGTGGCCATTTGCAAGTATAAATAGCTCGAAAGGTTGTCGCCTGTCCAAACTGCAGAAAACCTGCTCGTTCCCGTGCTTCCCGAACGGCTCAAAAGGAACGGCCTTTCGTTTGGATTGAACTTTAGCATTCCATCGAAGGTAGCAATCTGCATCCCAAGGGCGTAGTCGTTCCGACTGGCCGCGTGGGGTACAGACCCCTGGTGAAATAGCATGCTTGTTGGATCAACCGGCCCGGTAGAAGGGTCGTTCATGTCTAGCCAAAATGCTCCAAATCCCTGTCCACGAAGGCCAGCGACATGAGAAGACCACCATTCACGAACCTGTTTCAAGTTGAAGTCTGGAAAAACGGTTTCACCGGGCCAAACTAAACCAATGAATTCTCTTCCTTCCGGATTCAGGCAAAAATGCCCTGCAGCATGTCCCGAATCGTAAACCGAGAATCCCGGTTCAAATTTGACTCCAGGATCGAGAATTGCTACAACTCTGCGGTTCTCCTTGAGTAATTCGCCAAAAACTCGCTTTGTGCCGTTAGGAAAGTGATCAGCTTCGACCGTAAACACCCGATATCCGTTCATGTAGTCAATGTCGAGCCAAAGAGCGTCGCAAGGAATATGCTCATCGCTGAATTTCGCGTGAAGGCTCGACAGGTCTTTCTCGCCTGCATATCCCCACCTGGATTGATGGTATCCGAGAGCCCAAATAGGCGGCAACGGCGTGACGCCAACTAGCTTTTGAAACTTTTGAGTTAGCGATTTCAAATCGGGAGCCTGAATCAGCCAAATCTCCGGCTCGCCGCCTTCAGCACCAACGATGAGATTCCGATTTGTCCTTTGCCATTCCACAAATACTCGATCTTCATCTATTCCTGGCGTTTCAAAGAACGCAGGATAGCCAGAATTCACAAGGATGCCAAGATAGCCGCCCTTGTCTCTAACGATCAAATACGGAACGGACAAATAGGGTGGATCGGTAGGGTGCTCTTTCCATTGGCCGAAATGAAAGTCGCTCCAGACATCGGTGTTCCAGAATTTCGTGCGAATCCCTGAAAGCTCCATTCTCCCAAAATTCTTTTCGCCCATTCCAAAGAAGCGGGCATCGCTTGTAACGTCGAAACAGAACATCCATGTTTCGCCCGAAACGCCAAAGCTCAGATGGGCAGAAACTAACACAGGATTTCCGCTCTCGTCAAAGAGGCGAATGTGAAACTTGTCGCTAATTGTCGCTAGATTGTCGCTTGATTCGGCTGGATTTTTGAGTTCAATCAACGGCTTCCGCTTTTGCCAGCGATCAGAATTCTCGATTCTCAAACGATGAACGTTGCCTTCAAAAGAATCTAATGTTGCGTGGAAGGCTGAACCGTTTATTGTCAATAAGCCGCTTTCAGAATCAAATGATTCAGCGAAAACACAGTTGGCAGGATGTGGAAATTTGGTGAAAAACATATTGAAAACTTAGCGGCCTCCCAAACCGCTGAGGGTAACCCCTTCAATAAAATACTTTTGAGCGAAGAAAAACAGAACGAGAACCGGAATCATCGTCATTGTCGCAAATGCCATCAAAAGGCCAGGTTCGCTCAATCCTCGGTCGCCTTGGAAAAGTTGCAGGGCATAGCTGAGCGGCATATTTTCTGGCGAATTGATGTAAATAAGCGGCCCCATAAAGTTGTTCCAAGCGCCTAATGCGGTCCAAATCGCAACAACAGTCAATGCCGGTTTGATTTGAGGCATCAAAACAGACCAAAACGTTCGCAAATAGGAACAGCCATCAATCTTCGATGCGTCTTCGAGTTCCATCGGAATACCTTTGAAGAATTGTCTAAGCAAGAAGATATTGAATGCTGATCCGAAAAATGCAGGAACCCAAAGCGGCATGAGAGTATCCACCCATCCGAGCTGCTTAAAAATGAGAAACTGCGGCAAAAGAGTAACTGCCGCAGGCAGCATCAAAGTTGAGAGAAGAACTCCAAACAAGAACTCTCGACCAGGAAACTTGAGGCGGCTGAACGCATAACCGACTAAGGCTGAGCTCAATGTGGTTCCTAAAACGCTCAGGATAACGAGCATCAGCGAATTTTTCAGATACACAAGCCCGAAAAGCGTTTCGGGAGGCATGAAGCTCAATGCCTCGGTGTAGTTTTCCCATCGAAGGCCAACATTTCGGATAGGCTCAAGTTCTGTAGGTGCAAAAATCTGTGTTTTTCCCGAGAGTTCTGATGGCGAGATGAATTCAACATTCTGCCGACCGTCTTCAAAATTCTCGACTATCTTTCCGGTCGCAATTCTGCCGTCAATTTGAGCCGTTACGAGGGGAATTTTTCGGGGGATTTCCATCGCCTCGTTTTGGGGAACAATGACAGTAGTGCCTCTAATGGAAAGCGGCTTTGCAATGTCAACTCGTACGGTTCCGTCAGGAAGCTTTTCAATGATCGTTCCTTCGACATTTTTCCCTTCAAATTTCGCTTCGTAGAGCGGATTCTTGGGATCAAAATAGTCAACCTTTTGCTGAACTTTTGGAACCCACACGATGCCATTTGCCGAAGACATGTCGCGGTCTTCTTTGAAGCTCGTAATGATAAGAAACAAAAACGGAAGCCCGAACAAGACTGATCCTGAAATCAAGGCGATTTGAGTTGCGACGCCTCGCGCCCTTCCTGCGGCAACCGAACTTCGAGAGATTGCAGCCATTGCAATCATCGCCAGAATCGCAAGCCCGAAAAGCATAGCAAGCCGAGAAATAGGGGTTTCAATCCCGCCTTTCATCACTTCTAATCCCGGAGTCGAAATCGTCGTTCCTAGCCCCCAAATCGCAGTGCCGACTAATGCCCATGTGCAGGCTGACTTCAACTTCTCGTTTCTTTCGTCAGGATTCAGGGCCGTGGCTGCCTGACCCAGTCGCTGAATTACGACGAACCCGATTCCGGCAATAGCCCAGCACCAAACTGGCATGACGGGCCATGCCAATGGTAGTCGCATCGTTTGCCCGGAATCATCAGGCGCCGTCAGTAAATGCCCACTAACGAGAAGGGCCGCACCGATCGCAATTCGCACAAATGATTGAATGGGCGAACTCGAAACTGGAGCGTCAGGAGACCGGAACCAAATCGAAACGGCAAGACCATAAATGCCGAAAAGCAAGACCGTAAGGCCGATCCACCAGCCGACCGACCCCACCAAAAAGAGGATTCCGGCGCTCATTTGTCCTCCGTTTCATACTGCACCCACTTTGGCGCAGCCTTGAATTGAAGGTAGGTCAGGGTCAAAATAATGGCAAATAGCACCCAAGCGAGCGCAGAGGCGTACCCCATTTTGAAAAAACCGAATGCATTCTTGAACAATAGGAATACAGGGGTCAACAAGGAATCATCAGGCCCAACTGGGCCCTCGCCGGATGGCTTCATAATGTACATGCGGTCGAACTCTTGCACCGAACCGATGACGCCCATGATGGTGTTGAAGAAGATGATCGGCGTCAATTGAGGAAAGGTGATGGACCAAAACTGCTGTCTTTTTGTAGCTCCGTCAATTCCCGCCGCTTCGTAGAGCGAGGGAGAAACTCCTTTCAATCCTGCGAGCCAGAGAATCATACCGCTGCCTGCGCCCCACATTCCCATCACCACAAGTGCGTCTTTTGACCAATTAGCGGATTGGAGCCAGCCTGGCGCTTCTGTTCCGAACCAAGCTCCGATTGTATTGACCCAATATGCGTTTACAAGCCCCTTGTTCGAATCCGGCGTCAAAACCCAAGTCCATAGAATCGCATTCGCAATCCCCGGAACGATAGCAGGCATATAAAAAATCGTTCTGTAGAAGCGCATCCCTTTTGCCGCAGCGTTCAGCAGTAGGGCAACTCCAAGTCCCGTAGCAATGGAAAGAGGAACTCCTAAACAAGCTAAATAGGCGGCGTTTGTTAACGACTTAACGAAATTGGGACGATCTGCGCCTACCATGTCGCTGTAATTCTGCGTGCCAAGCCATCTGGCTTCGTTCAGAACGTCGTATTGTGTAAATGAGAAGAAAAGCGAAACGAGCATCGGCCCTAGAGTGAGGGCGCAAAAGCCTATCACCCAAGGCGAAACGAACACATAAGCCCACTTTGCTTCCTTGTTCGCCAATGTGCCAAGTAGCTGTCGCTTGAACCCGATATAGCAGCCGGCAATGACCAGGGCGAGAATCGCGCCAAAAGCTATTGGCAATTTGCTTAGGTCAACTACTGGGTGCTTTTCCTTATCAAAAAACGCATCTAGTTCCCGTTGAACCACGGTCTGGCTGTCCTTAAGCGCCTTTTCAGGAGTATCTTTGTGATAAAGAGCCGCTTCCATCGCGCGAGTTTGTTCCGACCAAAGTGTTTGGCCTGCAAATGTAGGGGGACGAAGCCTTCCGAACTTTGCCATGCGCTTGTGCATATCCACAGCAGCAGCAAACTTCGGGTCGGCTGGGCGAAGCTCTTTGGCAAGCAATTCGTTCGCGACTCGGCTTCCTACCTGTCTTGGAATGTAGATTCGTCCACGAATTCTCTCCCAATCGCGTTGGGCTTTTGCGTCAATGAGCCTTCCTTCGGTGCTGGTCGCAAACTTTATGTATTTCCAAGCATCTTCGACATTTCGCGCTCCCTTCGGAATAGCATAAGAAAATCCGCCAAACCAGGTCACGAAAGTGTCTTTCTCGCCTTTGAACCTGCCAACTTTGTTGAATCGGTCGTCAGGCACTGGCGCCGGTGCTGTTGCGAGGTCCATCGAAGGGCCGTATCGGGCAAGATCTGCAAGTATCCAGTCGCCGTCAATCTTCATCGCGACTTTGCCCACTATGAACGCGTCGTTTTCTTTTCCTAAGAATCCCGATTCAAAGCCCCTTGCTTTTTCGTACCCTCCCAATTGGTCGTAGCCTTTGACCATGAAATTGAGGGCTTCAGCGGCTTCCGGTGTGTTCATTGTGCAAGTTCGCCCGTCCGCTGACATGAAATTTGCATTCATCTGAAAAGCGTAGAGGTATAGCCACGCGTTGCCGAAATTCGGCATGAAACCAGCTCGCTTCAATGATCCGTTAGCGTTGAATTCCGTCAGAACTTTTGAATAGGCAAGGATTTCGGTCCAAGTTTGCGGCGCTCTCTCTGGGTCGAGTCCCGCCTTTTTCAATTCAGCAGCTCTTAGCCGAAAGACCCCCCGATTCCAATAAAGAATTCGATTGTCCGCGCTAGTAGGGATGGCAAAGACCTTCCCGCCGTAACAGGCTTCTTGCCATGTGGGCCCATAATAATCTTCCTTCCTAGGAGTTAGCGGATCGGCTTTGTCTCGCTCGATAAGGTCATCCAGAGCGCGAAATGTTCCTCGGCTCGCCCAATCCGAAATGGTGAACCGGTCTTGCGACACGGCGTCTGGGGCGACATTCCCTACGATGCTAGTCATCATTTTTTGCGGGTCCATTCGCCCGCCCATGCTGAGCACTCGGATGTCAATGTCTGGGTGTCGTCGCTCAAATTCGCGAACGACAGCTTGCTCGCCCTTCGAATCTGGGCCAAAATTCAATCCCCAAACGACAACTGGTCGCTTCGTCTGGGCTCCGCATAGGGCAATCGCAAACGCACTAAGGAGCACAGCGAGAATTCGCAATGAAAGTTGTTGAACCATCAATTTGCACCTGATTTCAAATAGACGGCTGACGAGCGCGGACCGAGCTTGACAATCGCATTTCCTCCACTCATTTCTAGCAGTTTTCTGTCAAAGATGTTACGGTAGCTTCCTTTTGGCAAATTTGACAACGAGATTATGACTCTGGCTGCCGAACGGTTCACCACAACAAATGCGGACTCAACACCATGTGACCTTTGGTATGCGAGAAATCCTCTTGCATCATCGGCCATGAGTAGCGTCGGCTCTCCTTTTTGAAGTGCTTTGGAGCGATTTCGGGCTGCAATCAGGGCCTTGTAATGCCTCAAAACCGGGTTCTTAGAATTTGCTGATTCCCAATTCATCCCGCGCCTGTTTTCAGGATCAACTCCGCCCTCCATGCCGATTTCGTCGCCGTAGTAGATAGAAGGCGAACCGACCCATGTGAGTTGAAGCGTTGCTGCAAGCATCGCCAAATTCTTGTTCCCTTTGCATAGGTTGAGAATTCTAGGCGTATCGTGACTACCGAGCAGAATCATAAGATTTCTCGAAATTGAAGGAGCATAGCTCTCGTGAACCTTCATTAGCTGATCGAAATATTGCGATGGCCTCGTAGTCTGATCCGCGACAAATTTCAATGTTGCGTCGCGGAATTGGTAACCCATCACCGAGTCGAATTGATCGCCCAGCAACCAAGGGCTTCCGTCGCCCCAAATTTCGCCGATGATCCACCTATCCTTACCTAAGCCTTTCACCTCGTTTCGAAATCTCCGCCAAAACGCCGGTGAAACTTCATTTGCGACATCTAGTCTCCAACCCGCGATTTCAGCATTTTTATCCCAAAACTTGGGAATTTGTAGCATATAGTTTGCCGCGCCCTGATTTTCAAGGTTAAGCTTTGGCATCGATGGAAATCCAAACCAGGCCTCGTAGTTCGGTGGATCGCCTACCTTGACTGGATAGGATTTTGGAAAGTACCATCCCTTGTATATTGACTTTTCGCCGTGTTGAGTAAGATCGGCAAATGGTCCAAAATCAGTCGCTGAATGATTGAAGACTCCATCAAGAATTGTTCGAATTCCTGACTCTTTCAACAATCTAGTGAGTTTTCGAAATTCATCGTTCGTACCAAATCTAGGGTCAACTCTCTTGTAATCGCTGGTCTCATAACGGTGGTTTGATGGCGAAGCGAATAGAGGATTAAAATAGATTGCACTAACTCCAATCTCTTTTAGATATGGAATCTTCTTCGCTACCCCAACTGCATCTCCGCCAAAGTAATTTGAATACGTTGGCTTGCCATTCCAAGGCATAACACCTTTCGGATCGTTTGAGGTCGAACCATTATGAAATCGATCTGGAAATATTTGGTAATTTACAGAATATTGCGGCCATGAAGCAACCGAAATTGGCTCAGGATTTAGAATAATGAATTTCGATTGAATCCCAATTCCTTCGTCTCCAAAATTCTTCTTGATTCCGCCCGAAGAAACGACAAAATGATAGGCAAGCCGATTTCCCTTTTGCCATGGAAATTCCGCCCGATACCAGTCGAAATACTCATCGCTCTTGGCGAGATTCATCCTCAAATTTCGACTTCCATAATTCAGCGAGGCACCCGCCAAATCTCCCTTGATCGCCTGAATTTGTATGCGAACTTGACCCGAATCAAAAATGAAGTGTGGAGCCTTGGTTTGGTGAAATAGGCCCTCAGCAATGATTCTGCTGTCAGTTCTGCTAGCTGGCGTACTAGGATCAATTGGCAGGAGATTCAGGACTGAATTGACATTGCCATTTCCGTCATCAACGCTCTTAGCCTTTGGGTCTGTGATCCATTCTGTGTCATTGAGGACAAATTTGTATTGATGAACTCCTAATGACAAGTTTTTGGTCAATTTCCATTGGTGCGAACCAGAATTCAGCACCATAGGATCAGCGGCTTTATTCCAACTGTTGAAGGTGCCTGCAACATGCACGGTTTGATATGGAACCTTGGCTTCGAAGACAAAAGTGTGCGAAATAGTCGCTTGCCCAATTGCCAAACAAACTAAGCCGATCATCGAAGAACGGACGCCTCTCTTACAGAAGAACCACGAACACTCAGTTCGCAAGGAATGGTAATCGTGAATGGCTCCAAACCGTTTTCTCCGTTGAGAATTTTTAGCAACATTCCGCAAGCTGAAGTAACAATTTTCGGAATGTTGAGATTCACTGAGGTCAAACCACCGCTTATCGAATTGCAAAGCGTGCTGTCGTTGAAGCCAACGATTCCAAGCTGGTCAGGAATCACAATACTAAGTTCGCGAGCGGCGTGAATCACGCCCATCGCCATAAAATCGTCGAGGACAACAAGTGCGTCTGGACGTTCTGGATGAGAAAGCAGGCTCAAAGCGGCAAACCTTGCAGCCTCGTATCCAAATTCGCTGTGCCATACATATTCGCTGCCCTGTTTGCCTTTAATTGCATTTCGATAACCCGAAATTCGGTCTTCGCTCACTGTTATTCCAGGCGGCCCGCCAAGCATGCCAACTTTCTTGTAGCCATTTTCGATAAGGTGCTTTGTAGCAATCTCTCCCGCTAAAACGTTGTCGTTGTCCACAGAGTGAATTTTGCCTTCGTCCTCTTCATAACCGACAAAATTGCCAATGAGAACAAAAGGAAAATGGTCCGTGTGCAATTGATGAATTCGACGGTCTCGAGACTCCGATTCAACCAATATTAGCCCGTCCACTCTCCGTGTCCGAAGCATTTCGTCATAAGTCGCTTGCTGGGATTGCAATGTAGGAACTAAATCCAGGCATAAATGATAGGGCGTACCCACCAAAAAATCCAGAATATGAGAGACAAGCGTAGAAAAGAACGGGTCTTCTGAAAGGCCGGATGCCGGCCTGCGCACGACCAATCCTATCATCCCGGCGCCCTTTCCGCGAAGGGATCTAGCCCTTTGGTCAGGCCGATAGTTGAACTCGCGCATCACCTTGCGTACAGCCTCGGCAACCGAGGCCTCAACCTTTGCATCGCCAGCTACAACACGAGACACCGTGGCTTGCGAAACGTTGGCAATTCGGGCAATGTCAGATTGAGTCATTCGCATGAGAATACGTATGCACTATAACACATGATTTTCAAAAATGACAACATCTTAGAAACTTTTGACCCACCGGCAATCACAAAAACAAACTAGAAGTCCTGCATGACCCAGCAATAGAATCAAGAATCCTGCGCCCGGCAGAGGTGAGATGCTCGTTTCAGGCTCGTGTCAGTAGAAATTGCCTTCTCGAAAATACTTTTTTTTACAAAACGTCCATTTTTTTGCAAAGATGTGTTAATATGGAATTAATTCTGTGAATACGTATTCACCTTGTGAAGCTTCACAGAGGAGTGGGAAGCCAATGTTGGTTCAATGCGTTATGACGAATCTTGCCAGACGGACTCGATCCGGCACGCTGGTTTTGTTGACTTGCTCAACGTTTTTGGCCGTACCCGCAAGCAACTCACTCACAAAACTGCGGCACTGCGATGATCGAACTTTTCGATGTGCATCGGTAGTCTCCGCAAAGGAGCCACACGAATGAAATCTAAACTTGGGTTTACGCTCATTGAGCTACTCGTCGTGATCGCGATTATCGCCATTTTGGCCGCGATCCTCTTCCCTGTATTCGCAAGAGCCAAAGAAGCGGCAAAGAAAACTTCGGACCTTTCGAACCTGAAGCAGAATATGACCGCAACAATAATCTATTGCAACGATTTTGACGACATTATTCCGCACACGAACTGGCAAGAAGATTACGTTTTTGCTACTCGAGTTCTGCCGTATACAAAGAACAAGCAGATTTTCAAGAATCCAACTAGCCGTTCGCCAAAGGGTTCTGTTCAGCGACAAAAGGCAGAAAACGGGTTCGGAAACTATATTATAAATCCCAATGACGGTTGCGTTGGCTTAGGTGTTTCAACACGCGGACAAGCAAACTACTATGACGATATTTATCCTGCCATTGACTATCGCCTGAATCCAAACATTTTTGGATATCAAGGTGGAATGTGCACTGGTCAATACGGTTACTATGCACCTGCGCCAAACTACACTTCAGGTTCTCCTGGAGGAGAAGGGGTTGAAGGCATCGGTGCCGCGACCATGGTTTGGACGAACGTAGCCAAAGTCGTTGTGTGGATTGATTTTCCGCCTGCTGGAGTCATTTGGCCAGGCAACCAAGCTGGACTTGAAGGATTCTGGGGACTAAAGACCGGATACTTTACGGAAGGAAATAATGCGGCTCACATGGATGGCCACGCTGCCTGGTATCGAGGCAACAGACTCCTTCCAAACATGAGTAATGCTGGAACTCTGATCTTCAATGACACTTGGTGCGGTGGCGAAGGCGGGTCGTGCCCTTATGGCGCATCTTGGTCCGGCGGAGCACCTCATCCTGAGCAAAATGGCAAAGCCTACAACTGGTGGGGAACTAACTACGCCAGTCCAGACAATCAATAATCAAATCGATGCTGAGAACGGACGCTCAATCCTGAGTTGTCCGTTCTCCTACTCTTAACCATTCAGTTCATGAAAAACATTGCAAGAAAGGATAGAAGAAAACATGTCCACGAAAGTTAGAATTGGCATCGCAGTTATTGCGCTCACCCTTTCGATTGCAGGGTGTGGTGTCGGTGACGTTCCCGCTGGAATGTCGGATCAGGACGCCAAAAACGCAATTGACAAGATGACGCCAGAACAGAAGATTCGTGCTTTTGCAAGCAGTCCAATGAATCAGCAAGACAAGGACAAGAAATATGCCGAGATCGAAGCTGAGACTGGGGTAAAAGCCAAAGACGTACTAGGCACTGCTCCAAAGACGGGCGGTCAATGACCTCATCGTCAAACTGAGCTTGGATTCAATATGGTTTCGGCACTAATCGCAGCGGCCATGCTTACTGTTGACACAACGCCGTTGACACCTTCGGATCGAATTGGCGTGATGCGACAGCGCGAAAGCGATTGGCGAATTGGACCAATTGTCTATCATGTATTCGTTGATCGGTTTGCCCCGTCTGCAACCCTTGGTACTAAGAAGAATCTATATGCGTCGCCTCGCAGACTGCGCGAGTGGAACCAGATTCCTGAAAGAGGTAGGCCGACCGAACTTGGCGTTTGGAGCCACGAACTCGACTTTTGGGGCGGCGACCTAAAGAGCATTCAGTCCAAACTTGACCACGTTCAAGGATTGTCTGATGTCTTGTATTTGAACCCGGTTCATGAGGCGTTCACAAACCACAAGTACGACGCAACGAACTATGACAAGATAGCGCCCGAATATGGGACCTGGGCGGATTTTGAAAGCCTCGCTTCGGACGTTCACAAGCGAGAAATGCGCCTTGTATTGGATGGCGTTTTTAACCATTGCGGTAAAGCGAATCCCATATTCCAGGAAGCACTCGGGAACCCGAATTCAGTGAATCGAAGCTGGTTTCTGTTTAGGAAAGAGTATCCAAACGGCTACAGAGCATGGGCAAATGTTGCGAATTTGCCTGAAATTCAGCTCGAAGCCATTGCAACTCGAGAGTACTTTTGGCTCAAAGACGATTCGATAGTGGCAAAGTATCTGAATGCCGGCGCAGATGGCTGGCGGCTTGATGTTGCCCACGAAATTGGCTTCGATTTCCTTGCGGAACTCACGAAATCTGCCCATAAACATAAGCCCGGAAGTTTGGTCATTGGAGAAGCTTGGAATTATCCTGCTCAATGGACCGTCGCCATGGACGGAATTTTGAGCATCTTTTTGGGGAAGGTGATTCTAGAAGCCGCCGAAGGGAACTTGACTGGCCGCCAGATGGGAGAGTCCATGCAGCAACTCGTCGTTGACTGCGGGATTGAACCGCTCATGAAATCTTGGATCGTGCTTTCAAATCACGATACGCAACGTCTGGCATCGTTACTTCCAGATATCCAAACGCGCCACTTCGCACAAGCGATGCAATTCACGCTTCCAGGTGCTCCCCTTATCTACTACGGCGACGAAATCGGCATGGAAGGCGCAGACGACCCTCTCCAGCGAGGGCCAATGCAATGGGAAAAAGTAACCAAAGAGAACCCAGATTTGAATTGGATTCAAAAGCTGGTTCAAGTACGAAAGAGCGTTCGGTCACTAAGAATTGGCGACTTCCGATCACTTGTTGGCGAAAAGCTGTTTGGATCTCTTAGAACCACCGAGAAGGCACTTGAGACAACGATCATCATCGCAAACCCGACCGATAAACCGGTTACTGAAACACTCATCGTTCCAGAGCCAAGGCTAATGGGTTGGACGTTGATGGAAGACGAGCTTTCTGATTATTCAGTACGAATTCAAGCCGGGACCATACGTCCAGCTGTTCCTGCAAAGACGGTCATGGTTCTTACGATTGACAAAAGCCCGGCAGGCAGAGCGCAGTACAAGCGAATGAAAGATGGGCAGTAAGAAGCGAGGGAGTTTTCTTTTCCGATCTCAAGTCAAAAGTAGCGGGTGATCGGTGTCGGTCTCAGAACGCCCCAAAGTCAATGTTGATTGCAAGCAAATGGCGCAAAGCCGAATCTAGAGTAACCTTAGCGGCACTTTCTAGGACTCACTCCATGATTCTCCCTTCTGGCACAGTCACTTTTCTCTTTACGGACATCGAAGGGAGCACGAAGCTTTGGGAAGAACATCCCGAGATGATGAGCGTTGCGTTGGCTCGACATGACGAACTTATGGGCGATGTGACTTTGCGCAACGATGGACATGTCTTCAAGACTGTCGGCGACGCATTCTGCATAGCCTTTGCAAACCCAGAAAACGCAGGTAAGGCGGCCCAAGAAGCCATCAATGGGCTAGCACAATGCGATTTTCCACTTCTGGTCAGAATGGCGATCCACACGGCATCGATTGTGCCTAAGGGAGATGACTATTTTGGCCCGCCGCTCAACCGGGTTGCACGATTGTTGGCAATTGCAAACGGTGGTCAAATTCTAGTCAGCGAGGCAACTAAGGCACTTCTACCGGGCACCGCAGTTCTGAAGGATTTAGGAAAGCATGCGCTCAAAGACCTTCTTGAACCTATGCATGTATGGCAGTTAGGAATCGGTGTTTTTACTTCGCTTAGGGGACTGTCCGCCGTACCCAATAATCTGCATATCCAAACAACGTCTTTTTTGGGGCGAGACGCCGAGATGGCTCAAATTTCAAAGCACGTCGAAAATTCGCGGCTCGTCACACTTACAGGAACCGGAGGTACAGGCAAAACGCGGCTCTCCTTACAGTTTGCTGCAGAAAATTTCGATCAGTTTTCAGATGGCGTCTGGATTTGCGAATTTGCGGCTCTGCCTGACCGCAATGAGGTCCTTCGCAGTGTGGTTACGGCTGTTGCAGCACCAGAAACGATCGGGACGTTGCAGGATAGGTTGGTGACGCACCTTGCAGGCAAGAAATGTCTGGTGATACTTGATAACTGCGAGCACGTTTTAGAAACTGCTGCCGATGTGGCGGATATCCTTACCTCTTTTTGCCCACTAACTACAGTGATCGCGACAAGCCGCGAACCGCTCGGATTGAAAGGCGAGGTGACGATTAGAGTGCCGTCTCTGCCTGGCCCGGAAACGACGAAGCCAGTGAGCCTGGCCGAGTTAGAATCTTACGGCGCCACAGCGCTGTTTTTGGACCGACTTAAGGCTGTCGTGCAATCCACCGACTTTCAAGAAGCTGACGCTCCGGTAATGGCAAGGATCTGCCAAAGGTTGGACGGTATACCGCTTGCAATTGAATTGGCTGCTGCAAGAGGCCGGGCGATGAGCTTGAGCCACATCGAAAAGCGTCTCGATGACCGATTTCGACTGCTTACCGGAGGCAGCCGTAACGCACTTTCGCGCCAGCAAACCTTGAGGGCGCTCATAGACTGGTCTGTTCAGCTCCTCACTGAACACGAGCGCAGGTTTCTCATTGCACTGTCCGTGTTTGGCGGAGGTTGGGACCTAGAAGCGGCGGAAATCGTTTGCGGTGATGCAGAGATTGGAATCGAATCATTTGACGTGCTTGATTTGCTCACTGCACTTGTTGACAAATCGCTGGTTGCTTACGAGCGCACGTCCGATCGCTACCGTCTGCTCGAAAGCATCCGACAGTACGCTCTTGAAAAATTGGAACGCGACACGGCAGCAATTCTCCTCCGCGACCAGCACGCCGACTACTTTCTAACAATCGCAGACGGATTGCAAGAAGGAAGATCAGTATCTGAATACACTGAGGCCGTTCGTCGTTTTACTGCGGATTACGAGAATTTTCGAATGGCCGTCGAATGGATGTCTGGAACAGAGGGCGGATTGGAAAAGGCCATTTTCTCATTGTTTAACGCTTATTCTGGATTTTGGTCGTTGAGCCGGCCACAAGAATTCATAAGACTGATGGAGCCATTGCTAAGTCAAGCTACCGACAATATCAATCAAGAGCTTTGCGCCCAGGCACGGATTTGGATGTCAGTTGCCAAGCTTCATGCAGGCGACCACGAGGGTCTCGACGAATTTTTAAGTAATCATGCATCACAAATAGATATCCCTCCTTCAGTCCGGGTCAGATGGAACCAAACCTTTAGCTACGCGCTGTTTCAAGCAGGACGATTTGAAGAAGCTCTGGAACATGCTCAAAGTGCGCTGATTAGGGGCAACCCGAGCCTCAGTCCGCTTTTTCCGTATTTATTCGTAGTTAAGGGTCTTTGCCTAGCATGTCTTGAGCGATTCGATGAAGCCATTGTTGCTAACCGCGAGGCCCTTCGAGAACTATCTGCTGTTGGTAACGAAAGAGGATACTTAGCGTGCTTAAGCAACAACCTCATCATTCATTGTCTTTCTCTCCAACACGAAACTGCAATCGTAGTTGCTCTCGAACTGAATCGTCGCGCAACTGTTCCAAGAATCTTTCTCGGCGTACGATCCACGGTATTAGAAGCGTTTGGTCATAGTGCCTTGGAACGAGGTGACTACGAACTTGCATCAGTCTTTTTGGGTGGCGTGACTGGGATGCAAGAAAGATCGGGCATGGCAGGAGACCCCCTTGACCTATTGGGTCAAAGCGCAATTCGGGATCGCGTTGAATCTATGGTGGCCCTTCCGGATCGGAATGTCTGGGTCAATCAGGGTCGAGCACTTGACTGGGAACCGTGGTTTCAAGCCCTCGTGACCGTATCGCCTGGTGATTGCGAAGACGACGTGCCGTTTCGAAATCTGATCATCACGTAACCGGTGGTTTGAGGAATCGAAGTTTTTGCGTTCGTTTAAGCTTAGGACGGCGAAGAAGTGGTGGAGGCAAGGGGGCTCGAACCCTTCACCTACTAGTTTCGTCTGGCAACAGAACCTCGTGAATTTAGTCATTTAGTTGCGTTCTTTTGCACAAGACTATCAACCCAAATGTGTCATTGAAGAAAGTCGCTTCCTTCGTCGCATAGCAACAATCCCAAAACCCAAGAGTGCCAGCGTTGCTGGTTCAGGAACAGGATCAAGAGCCATTCCGGTCGTATCCTTATGTGGGCCCGAACTCACGAACGAAGTTGCAGCATTCGCCGTTGAAACCGTGTAGAAGTATCTGTGAAAGAAACTTACAGCGTACAGCGTCCCCGTAGCATCAAAGTCAATATCGCTGAAGTAGCTAAAGGCGTCGCCATTGGCCATGGGTCCGACAAGAGTAGCTGATGTTGCAGATGCTGCGACGTGCAGTAGGCGGTCTGTGTTTAGACCAGCATGGACACTCAAAAAGATATCACCCGTAGATTGTTGGAACGCGACGCCTTCAACGGTTATTGTGCTTGGCATAGAGATCACTTGAGCGTAGGTGACTGTAAGGAGGGTCAAATCAAAGAAGAACAGTTCCTGAGATGCGTTGCTGTAACCCCACAGACCGCCCGATCCGTAATCAAGATCTCCGATTTGTGTTCGCCCTGTTGCTCCAACTGGGATCGGACCTCCAGTAACGTCCCACAACGCTCCGTTCGGACTAGCCGAAATCAGGTTGCCAGAAGGCGTGCGGGCTAAGCTTTGAGAGATGAATGGCGTAGTGCCAGCTGGTGCGCTTCCGTTCGTAGCGACGTTTACAACATCTATCGTTGTATTGGTGTTCAAAATCCAAGCAAGTGGCGCGGCGTTCGAAACCTGGCACAAGATTCCAAAAGCCGAAAGGGTCAATAACGAGCGCATATACTACTGTGGGCGAACTTGCGCATCCGTTCCTCGCTGTCGCGAATCGCCGCTTCGGCACGCGACTGTTCGCTAATGTCGCTGATCAACACAAACGCGCCGCGTTGAATCCGCTGGTCGTCAAAATGCGGAATCAG
>JANNJE010000116.1:0-3616 GCA_031405735.1 Armatimonadota bacterium
GCTGCTCAGTGCCACCGAGAAGCCGAAGTGGTCAACGGCCGCGCCGCCGGTGGCGGTAAGCTGCTGCTGCTGCGTCCAGACGCCGCCGGTGCGGGTGACTTTCGCACGCGGGTCGCTTATCCTCATTCCAGCAAGCACTGCGCCTCTAACCAAAATTTCCGCATCAATTGGCGGAGCGGCCTCGTATACGTCCGTCGTGCCAAAAATGTTCGAAACTCCCTTCAGAATGGGATGATTGGTTGCACTCGTTTCCACGATTCCGCGCGTCGCCTCCTGCCCATGAACCCCCCAATGGCTAACCCACGTTTCGCCAAGCAAGTTTTTGCCAAATCCGCCATGCCATTCTTTACTGTTCCAAGAGAATTTGCGTAATGGACTTTGGGAATCTAGCGGATAGTTGAATGCATGGGTACTAGTACGAAGAGCAATAATCGGCTTGCCGCTAAAACAGTAGTTTACGAAATGGCTCATATGGGAATACGGCCATTGACGAAAGCGAAGTAGCATGATGCAAAGATCAGCGGTCTCCAACGCCTCCATTCCTGGCTGATTGTTGGTTGTATTGGGATCAATTTCACCTCTCTTGTTAATCGAGAACAGAACAGTGCATTTGAACCCATGGCGGAAAGCAAGAATCTTCGCAAGTTGGGGAAGCCCTTCCTCTGAGCGATATTCTTCGTCGCCAGCAAGAAAGACAATGTGCTTGCCCTTTCCAGGCCCTTTCTCTCCCAAGTAGGTGACCCATTCGTCTGCTGCATTGAGCATGGCGAAGGCGGCGAGACAGATCATTTTACGGCTCGCAAACTAGCCTGAAACCAACAAACGGCCCATCTGAGAGCCACCACCGACTTTTTGGAATTTGGGGGTCAGTCTCTTGCCATTTTGGCGACCAACGTTGCCTAGCTGTAGGATTCATCGCGGCTGCGTCGTCCTTAAATGTTCCTCCGCAAAGCACTGGTTTTCCTTCCTCATCTGTAGCCCATTCGCCGACGTTGCCGAGCATATCAAAGAGTCCGAAACTGTTCGCCGATTTTGTTCCTACAGGTTTTGTTCGCCTATTACAATTGGCGGAATACCACGCACTTGATTCGAGGTTAGCCGAGTCAATTTTCCAATCCGATCCTGCCCCAGCACGACACGCAAATTCCCATTCAGCCTCGGTAGGAACGCGATACTTTTTCTTAGTTACTGATGAAAGCCATCGGCAATACATTTCCACTGAAGTGAAGCTGAGATTGATCGCTGGGAACCCACGATGTCCCCATCCGAGGTCAGGGAGGATATAGCTTCTGCTTGGCCGAGCCACAGCATCCGGCGCAAATTCGGTTTGATCATAGGGTGGAGAAGGTGGGCCGCTCTTTGTGAAAACGTCGAATAGTTCCCATGGTGTTTCCGTTGTGGCGATCCAAAATGGTTTCACGGTTACGATCTTGGCGCCGACTTGAAGCTTGCCACCTTGTATGGGCATCATTTGAATCTTCACAACCGATTCAGGTAGCGTTTCGGTATACGGTTCAAGCTTTTGAGCGTCTGCTACTTGAGGGCCTGCCTTTGCGGAAACTGCAATCATGAGAACTGAAGCCCTTACGAGTACGATGAGCCCCGTTGAAATCAGGTTAGCAATTCGCCGCCCAAAAGATGTTGTCTTTTCTTTGTTAATTTGTTTCTCCATTTTTCTTATCTATTCAACGTCTAGCGCACACCAGCGTACCGATTCGCTTTCTCGTTTTTCCTATACGGAGTACCACATGGGCATTGATGCCCGTATTGTGGTTTACGCCTCGAATCAGAAAGCAGCAGAAACCGCCTGCGAAGCTGCATTTATTCGAGTTGCAGAATTAGACTCAATTATGAGCGATTATAGGCAGGAAAGTGAGCTGATGCTTCTTTGCGCCAAAGCGGGCGGCCCGCCAGTTAGAGTTTCCCGTGATCTCTTCAAAGTACTTAAGCGGGCCCACGAAGTCTCAAAGCGCTCTTCAGGGGCGTTTGACGTCACGATTGGACCCTTAGTGAAACTTTGGCGAAAAGCCCGAAAGACAGGCATTTTGCCTGATCCCGCTGAGATTGACGCAGCAAGAAAACGTGTCGGTTGGCAAAAAATGAAGCTGAATGAGCGTTCGAGCACGGTTCAACTAACGGTTCCTGGAATGCTGCTTGATTTGGGAGGCATAGCAAAAGGTTATGCTGATGACGAGGCACAGCGTGTTTTGAAAAAGCATGGCATCACCCGCGCATTAGTTGAAATGGGGGGCGATATTGTGGTCTCTAGGCCGCCGCCAGGAAAGAAAGGCTGGACGATTCGTGTGCCCAATGCCGGCAGCGACCAAGGATCTGCCGATTTAGAATTCGCTAATTGTGCTGTTTCGACTTCTGGAGATACGGAACAGTTCACCGTGATTGGCGGAGTGCGCTATTCCCATGTGGTTGACCCTCGAACCGGATGGGCATTGACGAATAGAATTCAAGCAACTGTCATCGCAAAAGATGGGCTCACTTCCGACCCACTTTCAAAATTGCTTGCTCTTCTTGGCCCAGAAGCAGGCAACAAAGTGCTGAGTACATATCCTCGGACTAAGTCCTTTGTGCGTGCCGTTTTGGGAGTGCGCGGGCTTGATCGAGCCTTTTGAAATCAGTATCACCCTCGGCCTGTTTGTCGTCAGAGATAGCGCAGTCGAGCCCGCGCCCTCCCAAAACCATTCCCTATCAATATTCCCGCTTTGGATTCATACCTGGCATCGGAACCGGATACCTTCCATTTGGACCCGCTAAGAGTGGAGCGGGTGAGAGCCTTGTCAATGTTTCAAGATCCGGAGCAAACTCATGCTCACAATTGAGCATTTCTTCATAGGTCGTCAGTTGGCCCGTATGCGCCGCCATTCGCCCCATACTGGTGACTACGCTTGCTTCAATTCCGCGTTTAGCCTCATTGTGGGGAGTGTTGGCTCGGATTGCACTTACCAATGTGTCCCATTCGTTTTGGTATGGGTTGCTCTTGTCGGTTGAACGCCAAACGAGGTCCGACTCAACTGCGTTTTGACCCTTGTAAATCGCTGATGGCTCGCCGCAGTCGGCATTGCTGGCAACGATTGCCATGCCCTTTGTGCCGTGAACGTAGCTTGAATAAATGCCTTCAGCGCCTTCCACGCAACGGCCGTCAAAAATAAACTTTGTGCCGTCGGCAAATGTGTATTCGGCAGAATACGTGTCCAAATTCTGATCAACGAATGTGGTGCCGTTCTCAGCCTGACGGTAATGGCGACCTCCTAGAGCTTGACAGCTAATCGGCCAAGCATTTTTCATCCAACAAAGGTGGTCAACGTGGTGAATATAGAAGTCGCTGTAGCAGCCTCCACTCGCCCAGAGAAAGCTGTGGAATCGCCGAATCTGATATTCGAGATCGCTAACATGCCCAGGTTTTGGAGGCGATTGCATGCTTCCAGCGGGGCCGTGCATCCGGTATCCACGCATCAGCAAGATCTCACCGAGCTCGCCCTGCTGGATTCGTTGATGCAGCTCTTGCATTGGCCGCGCGTGACGGGACATGAGGCCAACGCCGACTTTTAGGTTCGCATCAACAGATTCTTGAGCAAGCTGCAGCATCCGCCTGCTGGTAGGG
>JANNJE010000117.1:0-11089 GCA_031405735.1 Armatimonadota bacterium
GTGGCGTGGAGCTGGTCGGCCATGGTGGCTCAAATTCTACCGCTACATATCCACAATTCTGGATTATTAGTCGAAACTACGGCACCTTCGGCTTCTCGCCCTTTGGCTTGTGCTCAACTTGAAATACCTCGAAAAGCAACATCTCGTCTTTCGAAGACTCTCCCGCCTCAACCACCCGTGACGGCGAGTGTGGATTGCGCGGATTACTTTTACTGTTATCGTAGGTTCCGGTCACGTAAATCTTCGAACCCTTGGGGACTCGCATTGGAGTCTTCAAATAATAGAGCAACTGCCAATCCGGATCCCATTCGTCAATGGCCACCAGTGGCTTTGAATATCCACCTGGGAACTTCACCCACGCCTTGAAGGTCATTCCCAGATAGTGCATATGCGGCCAAACCGAGTAGATAGTTGTGTCATGCTCCGACTTCTCTCCAATCGCGAAAAAGCGAGCATTGCTTTGCTCAGGTTGCAAGTAAATATCGCCGGTTGAAATCACATTAACGGACAACTCATCTTTGGGCGACTCGTCCTGAAGATAGAGGGCAACTTGTGGCTGCTCCATTTCAGGCTTTCCCTTTGGCTTGTAGTGGATGTCAAGCAAGAAGCAGTCTCCTGGCTTGATCAGGAACGCGGTATCTTGCGGCGCAACGAAGGGAGACGAGCCAGTTGACCAAAAGCCTAACATATTGTAGGTTTTGATGTCTTCGACGGTCTTTTGCTTCCAACTATGGTCGTCGAAGTCATATTTGATTTTTCGTAACTTCTCCGCCTCTTCTTTGGTAATGAGTGAAGGGATGATGTGGTGGACTGTGCCTTGTTCTTTGGGAAGGAAGTCGATCGCTCGTACCCATGTCGGCTTCGTAATCTGAGGATCAACCAGATAATCCCGGAAGAAGTCTTTGCCTTCCGCAGGGATTAGCGTCGGAAGTTCCGGAGCCAATATGAGGTCTGGTTTGCCGAGCCTCCACCCAGGTATGAATTTTGGCGGGGCAGGTGTCTCCTTTGGATTCCCTTCTGGCGTTCCAGTATTTGCCCAAAGCTTTAGAATCTGCTTCTCATTTGGAGTCAAGGCCTGAACTTCTTTGAACTCGCCAAAATTTGCTTTTGCCTTCCATGGCGGCATGAAGCCGCGCTCAGTAACGGCTGCAATGGTGAGCGCCCATTTTCGAGCATTCTTGTAGCCTACAAGCGAAAATGGGGCGATTTTGCTTTCGCTATGGCAGGAGACGCACCGTTTGTAGAGTATGGGGGCGACATCTTTGGAAAACGTGGGCTTCGGCGGGGTCACTTGTGGATGGCCGCCGAATCCAACTACAACAGCTAAAGTTGGGATCACCAGTAGAGAAAAACGCCACATTATCATCAGTTCGACAGATTATGAGCTATTGTCTCTTCCGCATGTGACAAAAAGTGGATTGAGACAGTCGAAAACGACTTCTGAAGGACTCCGCCGGGCAATCGTTTTTGTCTCTTGCCGTCAGCACAAACAATTTTGAGTGGATTCAATGATGATGCGCGTAAGGAACAGTACACTTCGGTTCATGCCGATGTAGATTCTAGGGCCTGTAATATATTTCTCACCTTGGGGTTGATGTTCTCTGTTACAGTCCTCCGAGTTGCCGAACAGTACATCATGAATTCTTTCATAGTCCGTTTCAATTCATCATAGAATTCCTTACCTACCTCCGCGGATTCAAAGTGCCACTCTCTCACTTCCAAGACTCCGTTGCGGCAATAGAATTCAACTCTAGCCACAAGTTCATTTCCAAATAAAACTGGCAACACATAGTATCCCCACTTCCGTTTAGCCAAAGGCGTATATATCTCCCAAATATAGTCAAAGCCAAAAACATGTTTGATCATTTTCCGATCCCAAATGAACTGATCAAGCGGCGCAACGAAGATTACGCGTGGTTCCAAAGATGGCTGGTCGAGCAGTGAAAGAAATTCTGGGGTCGCATGAGCTTTGACTCCCTCAACTTCTATTGGCACGATTTCTCCACGCCGCACCAACTCCGTAATGGCTTCCTTCTTGTCGTAGCCCAGAACTTGGTACGACCACACTTCGTATGGGGCCGAGGGGCGGACGATACCCATCGCCCGATGCCGCTCCATGACAAGTTCCCTGATGGAATCCTTCGCCGAAAGCAGTGGCTCGTCTCGAAGGCATTGCGGAACCACTCGCTCAGTAAGATCATAGACGTGCTGTCCGTTCTTGCGTGCAGCCGTCATGATTTGGCCCGCATGCCAAAGCGCTTTAAGCACTTGCTTTGTCACGCTGGGGCCAAACCACGATCCCTTCCACTCCTCCCGCCGTTGCTGAAACTCAAAGTCTTTCGGCCTCATAGGACCCCGTAGTTCGATCTCTTTCAGAATAAGTTCAACCGCGTTTTTGTGGTCTACAAAAATCTTCTGCTCGAAACTTCGGCGTCCAACCGTATAGATGTAACGCCTCAGCGGCCAACCTTCGAATGGTACCAGCGATGCCATCTTGTCCCAGCCATCATAGATCAGGCGATCCTCATAAGCGAGCTTCTGCCAGTCGCCAATTTTGTAGGGTGAGACACGGGCTTGCAAAACTAGGTCATGGTTGCATCCGACAGGAGCAATAGGGTCGAATTGGATGCTGCGAAGCCGGTCAAAGGCTTCCATTTGGTTGGTGCATGGAGCGAAATGGTGTCGCACCATTGCCCGTCTGGCATCGGATTTGGATAGCTTGACAGGACTTGACACAGCTTAACTTCTCTCTTGGAGTTCAAATTGTTGCGCCAATATCACGAAGTAAGAAGAATTACGGCTGACGTCCTGATAGTCAACTGGGCGATGACTCCTTATTTCGTTATAACGGTCAACGAACCTTTCGGCGGCAAGCTTTCCATCGCTCCGCCCCAGACCTGTAGATAAAGGAATAAAGAAAGGGCATTCCATGTAAACGCCGACTGAGAACTCCTTTCCCGTAACCGTGCGCAACACAGCGCCGTTCAAGAGACGGGCAGTTACAAGCATTTGATCGTAGGTCATTTGGGAAGTGTAATCGGTTGTCGTAGCTAGTTGCTAGGTATAAACTCAATCATGCCGCTCGAAATGAAAAAATTCACCGCAACACTTTCAGACATAAGGCTACCTGCCATTCCCAACTGGCTTCCTAACCGTCAATACTGCAATACCACGGCTGTAACATGTCATCCACAATTCATAGCCACCGAGGAACGACCTCACTTCTAGGTCATTGATGATGTAATGCGGCAAACCGCCAAATCGCCATTCTCCATTTGGCGGTGCAGGAAAGTTGCCGATATGTCTTCCATCCCACCAACACAATCCCATGTCGTCGAACGGGTACTCCTTGCTGTATAACATCCAAAGTCGCCCATCTGGCGTGAAAGCCATTGGCTGCACGATTTGGCCCCGGAAAGGCCAGTTGACGCCGTACCTGTACACCACCTGTGATACTCCAGTGTTCGGGTTGATCTTGATCAATGCGCTTCCCGCAGTCGTGTTTGGCGCATACGTGCCGACCCAAACCGTGCCGCTTGAGTCAACAGCCAAGCCCTGAAAGAATGCCCCGACTGCCGCCAAATCAGGAAAGTCCCCGATGCCCTTCGAGAAGCGGTTGTTTCCGTCAGTTCGAACGATCTCGTATCCTGAATTAACCCAAACAGTTCCCGGTCGTTTAGGATCGCGCATGACTTTGCTCGACCATCCAGAACTTTCAACGAAGTTGTACATTCCGTTCTGGAAGTACCCGACGCCCCCATAGTGGCCAGTGCACCAAAGCCTGCCAAGCGAGTCTTCTACGTAGGCTCCCACTTGATCCGGCCCGCCCGAAAGCTGTGTCCAACTGGTTCCGTCGAATTCATGAGAGAAATTGTTAATCGGGTTTGCAACTACACGGCCGTTCGACGGCCTCACATAGACGGCTTCACTTTGAGGGCAACCAGGGAAGGGCCATGGCCCGGTCAACCCGTAGCCAAGATCGGTGACATATCCGGTCCAACGATTGCCGTCGAACTTGACCATGCCGCCGATGCCAGAGCTGGCGTTCGCTGTTGCGAATACGTTTTTTGAATGCGGATCTAGAGCTAGTTCTATGTTGAAGAAGTCGAATTGACTAGTATTGGTGACGCGATACCGTTGCCAGAAGCCTGTGACTGCATCGCGGCGAAGCGCCCCTCCTTTTCCTGTGCCACAAAGCCAAACGTTACCGTTGACATCCCTATCCAAGTCGTCAATCCAACTGCTGTGCGGCACAGGGCCGAGGTTTGTCCACGTCGAGCCGTTGAACTGCTGCAACTGCATGAAGCCATCCACCATCAAGGCTTGCAAGTTTCCAAACGGATGCAAAGCCGCAACAGAGACATTGCCGTTTGGGGGTGGCAACGGAGGCGCGACCCAGGTGCCGTTAGGCCGGAGACAATCCAACCGCTCCTCATTTTCGATTCCAAACCATCTGCGGATCCAGAGATTGCCAGACGCATCTACGGATTGTTTGCTCACAAGGTGCGAAGGATTTCCTGGAATTGGGGCAAAGCTCGTCCAGGTGTTGGTTGTGCTGTCCCACCGATCAACATTGGACTGGATGTATCCAGGAGGTGAAGTCCAGATGTAATAACCGCCACCAGATTTGGGTTGTGCCGCAATCTTGTCGCCGCCATGTCCCGGAATACTTGTCCAAACATTTGTGGTCGGATTGTAGCGGTTCAGGCCGTTATCCCCCGAAAACCAGAGTGTGCCATCTGGAGCCAGAGCACAGTCTGCGACCATGCCTCCAGGCAAAGTTGAGTTCAACGGGCCGAATTTCACTAAAGACTTGGGCCCTTGGAGCAAATTCATACGAAGCACGCCTCGCCAGGTGCCTATCCAAAGGTTGCCATGCCCATCATCAATGATGTCAGTAGCACGGCTGACGCCAACTTCGTTTGCGTTTCCGATCACAGAGTAATCAACATTGGAAACATTGAACCAGCGGTTTTCCGCCTGAATAAATTTTGCGATTCCGCCCTCTTCAGCAATCGGGTTGTATCCGCCGATCCACGGATCATTATCCGGACCGATCCAAATTGTTTCGTTGTAGTCACCTTGAATACCCGTATTTCCGGGCCTGAAATACCGCCACGAGAACTTATCTGTGGGGGCGCTCAGAGCTGTTGAAAGAACCCTCACTACGAGCAAGAAAGTCAGAATGAATTTCAAAGATTGTTTCATGATTTTCGCCAGCTTAAATCTATAAGCGAATTCTTGTCACTGTTATGACTGTAATCATACTGCGTAATAAATACTTGAAGGAAGTTGCGCGAATACTTCTATACGCAATAGTGATTCAAATAACTGAGGCATTTGCGGCTCGTCTTGATACATTTTTTTGACACCTGCACCCGCTAAACCCAGTCGTCGCACGTCACAAGATGTCCAAAGGTACTATTCTCTGAATTTCGCATATTCTTCATAGCGGCAAGCCGCTAGACTTGGGGCACAAACATGCTTGAAACCTATTTGAAACTATTAGAGCTCTGCTATTTTGAAATTACCGAGGCGTTCAAGGGGCTTGCGGACGAGAACGTTTGGAAGCGTCCTGTCCCTGACCTTCTTTCGGTTGGAGAACTGGCGGGCCATATAGCTTACTGGGAAGCAGTTCGCTTTGCTGGGGACAGCCCCGACGGAAGCTGTTCGCGCGATCTTGCGAACTGCAAAGTATGTAGCAACCTACTTGATCCGCGATTCGGCTATTACACAACATCTATCGAATCCCCTCCTTCAAAGGAGCATTTCGACATGACTGCAGCCCAAGTTCAGGCTGAGTTAGAGCGGGTGCATGAGGAAACAACGGGGTTTTTGAAGGCATTGAATCCAGACCTTGGCGCCCCGGCACCTCATTGGCATTCGAACTACGAAGATTTGCTACGGTATCTAGTCTTCCACGTGGCATATCACACGGGGCAAATGTATTCGGTGCGGCACCTTCTCGGAGAAAAAACGCCTGATAATTGAGCATCCCGAACCCTGCTTGACCCAATACAAAATAGTAATAATAGAAGAACAGAGCATGATGACTACAAATACTGGAACAGTTCGACTCCACCGTGTGTTCAAAGCGCCGCCCGAGCGTGTCTACAATGCCATCCTTGACCCGGCAGCAAACTGCAAATGGCTTCCGCCGTACGGCTTCACCTGCACAGTGCACCACCTAGATGCTAAGGTGGGCGGCACGTTTAAGATGTCGTTCACTCAATTTTCGAATGGAAACAGCCACACATTTGGCGGCAAGTACCTCGAGTTGGTGCCCGGCGAGCGTATCGTGGCAACCGACATATTCGACGACCCCAATCTCCCGGGTGAAATGCTTACCACTTACTCGTTCACGAAAGTCTCCGCAGGCACCGAGGTGAACATCCTGCAGGAGGGCATCCCAGCTGCGATTCTGGCTGAGCTCTGTTACCTTGGCTGGCAAGAATCGCTTGATCGGCTTGCTAAGCTAGTTGAGCCGCAAATCCAGGATGCATAAAAAATGAATCCAAAGACAGTAGAACAAGTGCCGATTGATCTTAGCGAGGCTCTCTCAGAGGTACCCTTGGCTGAGGCAGCGTGGAACGATCTCACGCCAATCGGCCGCCGGGACTTCATCAGTTGGATCAACGAAGCCAAACAAGATGAGACTCGCAAACGCCGGATCGAGAGGTGCTGCGAGAACCTCATAAAAGGTAAGCGCCGCCCTTGCTGCTACGCCGTTGTGCCGATGGATTTGTTCAAGGCAGTTGGAAAATTACCGGAGGCGAAGGCCAAGTGGAGCACCCTCGACGCGGACCAGAAAAGGGATTACTCCTATTGGGTTGAAATATCAGAAGACAAGGCGACGAGGAAAGCCAGGATACATGAAGCTTGCTCTCTACTTGCCGCCGGCAAAAGCGGACCTAACCCGGATTCCACTTAAACGGCGATATTAACGGATGGGGCGAATTCGCCAGTTCTGAAGGGCAAGTAAAATACGACCTATGCAACGGATCACCCCCACACTCATGTTCAACAAAGGCGCTAAGGACGCCGTAGACTTCTACCTGTCAGTTTTCGCGAATTCCAGGCTTAAAAGCGAAGAGCTCTGGCCCGATGACAGCCATCGGGTGAGCACTTTCGAGTTAAATGGCGTCGAATTTATGGCGATAAGCGGCGGGCCAGAATGTGCATTCACGATGGCCAGCAGCTACATGATCAATTGCGATACCCAAGAAGAGATAGACCACTATTGGGACAAGCTAAGCGCAGGAGGAGAGACTCAGGCTTGCGGGTGGCTCAGCGACAGATTTGGAGTCAGTTGGCAGGTCCAGCCGTTGTGGTTCGGCGAGAAGATGAAATCGGGCACTCCTGCCCAGGGTCAAGCCATGTTCAACGCGTTGATGGAGATGGTCAAAGTTGACATGGCAGAGCTTCTGCGCGCATACGAATCTGCGAAGTAACGTACGCGTACGCGAGCGACGATGCTACTCAAAGATGATAGGCTCCAAACGTAGCCACGACGTGACAGGTTGAGAAGCGGGCTCGCCGAGGAAGCCATAGCGAACCCTGCCGTCCATATCAATGCGGTGCCCACCTGGCAGATAAGCTACTTCATTTACGTCCTTGCCGCGAGCCGAGTTAAACTTGAGCTTCTCGGTTCCCGTGGCGGACAGCGCTATGCGGGAAATTCGATTCCCTTTCATCTCGATAAAGCCGCTCCACTTCAGTTTAACCTCGTGCATATCGCCTGGGCCCGAATTCGCCATCTCTTCTATGAATGTGTCCGACTCGCCAACTACTCGCCACAGCGCTGAACCGTTCCCTTTCCCAACCTTAGTCGCGCTAAAGTCGAACTTCTTCAATTCGCCCCTACCGATGAGACCGCCACCAGGATTGTCCAGCGGCTGCACGTCTAGCACGCCCATATAGGCTTGCTTCACCCACTGGCGAGTGAGTTCAAGCGGCAGCGTGACATGGATTTCTCCTTCACCAGCAAACACTTTGGCCAGCTTCTCCTGCACTTCAACTGCGATATTGAATCGGTCCTCGACATAGTTCTCTTGGCGAAGGGTGTCGGCGACAGGGTGGCCGCTCTTGTCCATTGCTCGACCGAAGAGCCGAACCGCGATCGTCCCCTTAGGCAGAGGAGGCTCGCCGGGACAGAATTTCCCGACGGGATGTCGAGTTGAATTCGGCAAGACTACACTGCTATCCTGCACATCGTTACGCTTCAGGCTTGGGAACCTCATGTGTACTTCTGCCGGGAATGCCTGCTTTGCGTCTGAAAATTTTGCGAACCGTTGCTTAGCGTAGTCTAAGAAGGCGAGCACGCTCTTCTCGTCGTCGAACATCATGGTCCAATTGAGTACCTTCCCGTCGGAGTTCACGACGCAGATTCCCTGTGGGGCAGGTTTAGATCGCTCGATTTCCCTATAAAGCAGGGTCTCATCATCGTCGCCCGGACGATTGAGAGCAGCCTGATTGACAAGTGCAGCCTTCAGGGCAACCGGCACGAAATCGGCTTTGACGCGTCTGATTACTTCGGGGTTGGAGAAGACCGCCTCACGGGCGGCACCTGCAAACACTCAGCATCGGGCATCGTCTATCGGGCGGTCAATGAATATCCAGAGCAGCACCGGCTTCTTCGTTTCCTGCGATTCCTTTAACCCATCGAGCAAGCAACTCTTCCAGGCAATGTTTCGCCAGGCAACCTTGGGCGCTTTCATTGCGATGATCTCAGCTTCAAGTGAGGCAAGGCTCGTCAGTTCTTGAATAGGGTGCAATTCTGTATTGCTGGGCAACGTTAGGACTAGAGTTAGGGCGGCTATTATGGTCATTATTTTCTCGCAGTAATTGAAAGACGAGCATTATGGATTTGCGGGAACATGACGGCATACGAGTGCTTACATCCCCTCGATATTTGTGATTGCCGCGAGCGTAAGCCTCGCATCGTCGCGTATCGCCGCTTGAAACACCGGCGATGGCTCGGAATGGTCAAGTACCAGCGGAGCCTCAAACGATCTGCCTGTGATGAACAACCAGGCGACAAGAAGTGCGGCGGCACTCGCAAAGCCAGAAATCAGAATTTCACGTCCGCTTGGCAGACGATCAGCCCGACGACTTGACTCTATTTTCTGCCAGACTCTTTCGCTTGGCCCTCCAGGGTCATAGCTAAGTGCATTCCTCGCTGTCTGGTCAAAATCTTTATTCTTCATCTTCGCTTCCCACGATCTCTCTCAAGTGTTTTCGGGCTCGCACAAGCCGTGTTCTCAACACAGCGTATTCGATCCCAAGTGCCGCGCAAATCTCTCCATAGTCCCAATCGTCAAGGTAATAGAGCGCCAATAGCTGGCGCTCCTCCGGCAAAAGCAAGTTGAACCCAGAGCGAATGGCGTCGAAGAGGGCCCCAGACGGCTCATCAGAAGCCGATGGCACTTCAACAGTTGCTAATGACTCTAATGAGCCCGTATCAGTCAGACTTGTAACGGCCAAGGATCTGGGCCGTCTCATCTGATCCCTGGCTAGGTTAAGCGCGATCCGGGTCAGAAAGGCTCTCAAGCTGCATTCGCCCCGATATCGGCCCGCAGATCTCCAGAATCTGAGTAGTGTCCCCGCTGAAAGCTCTTCGGCATCTTCAAGGTTCCCTAGCATACGATAGAGCACACGGCGCAGAGCCGGCTCGTGCTCTTCGAAGACCCGCCGAAGGGCCGTCTCGTCTCCTCGGGCGCACCTACGGGCGAGTTCCAAGTCCGCAGGGGCTACACCGCTATTCGCCGCTGTTTGACTTATTGCTTTCACGTAATAGCATTTGAAGTTTCTGGCGCTGCTCTGGATTTAGCACCTCCTCGATCGAGCGGTTTGATATCAAAACCTTTAGCTTGGCCACCTGTTCCTCCAACGACCTCATTTTCTGGACCATTTCAGCAGGCGGTTCCACTTGAGTCCTCTGTACAGCCTTTTGCATTTCCATCTGATGCAGTTCTACTTGTTCGCGAATCGGCGCGAATGCACGAATGAGATCGGCCTGAAGATATTGCAGCTTCGTGAACTGTTGCGGCGAAATGCCGAGCTGTTCGCGCTTGTCCATGATAAATGTAAGCACTAGATCGTGCGATCCCGTTTTGGCCATCTTAACCTGCATGAGGCGTTGAAGAGTTTCGCGCTGCCCTTGATCAAGCGTTTGGACAACCTCCTCGGCGGCCTTAGTCATTAGGGGTGGAACCTGCGTTTCGAGAGATTGGCGCAATGCATTCATCTCGGATTCTAGTTTTGCTCTAGCCTCGTCGTTGCCTCCAGATTGCTGCAACTCTCGGACCCTGTTCTCCAGTTCTTTGGCCCTTCGTTGGAACGGCTCCAGGTTCTTGGCCAGTGCGGCTTTGATGTCTTCAAGCCGGGCAATCTGCGTAGGGCTCAGCCTAAGTTCAGTTCTCCTTTCGAGCGCCACGATGACGGGGTGCTCTTGGGGAACGGCGATTCCCTGTGATTGGCCAACATCAGGCGATGAGCGGCCGAGCGTGAACCCGCCAACTCCAATTGAGCTAAAGACGGCGATTAGCAATGCGATGCGAGTGTACATAATTGAACTCCTTACTTGTGTACTTGACGAAGGAACTGCCTTGCTGGGAACATCTGAAGGAAGTTTTCTACCATCACCCGACAACAATGATGCTCCACAAAAGGCCAAAGGTACTTACATGATGGCAATGGCCGTAATCCCCAACATGGACGATAGTATCTCTCGGAGGGGCATCCTTGCGATTGTGCCTACGGTTTGCCTGCCATCAGGACTCGCCTCGGCTACCGAATGGATGGAGCCTGAAGAGCCCGCCCTCCACGCTGGTTTTCCCGCCCAAGACCCCAAACTTGTGCACGATACGGTGGGAGCCTCTCATGCCAACTTGGCTCGAGTGAAGGAGCTCGTCGGACGCTCTCCGGCGCTCGCTTACGCATGTTGGGACTGGGGATTCGGGGACTGGGAAACCGCCATTGGTGCATGCTCGCACACCGGAAACCGCGAGATCGCCGAGTTTCTAATGGCAAACGGAGCAAGACCAGACGTCTTCACTTTCGTCATGCTGGGAAACATCGAAGCGGTTCA
>JANNJE010000118.1:0-3057 GCA_031405735.1 Armatimonadota bacterium
CGCGCCGCAAGCTCGGCGAGGGTAACCTTGACGGTAAAGCCTTTCGGCCCGATGGCAAGACGGCGGCAACTTTGATTCCTGCCGCTTTCGGGTTGGCAGGTGTAAATCAACATACTTGGACAGGTTCGTGGGGAAGTGTCAGTTATTGGAACTCCTATGTTGCCAACCTCGAAATGCACGGTCAAGGCAATTTTTTTGATCCTCGGCTTGACGACGCGGAAAAGTATCCAGTCGCAGCACGAACAAGGCAGGGCCATAAAAACGATCCAATAGACTTAATTGCTTCAAAACTTCCTGCTCTCCATCTATATCAACTTTCACTAAAAACGCCCAAGGCTCCAGCCTCAGCGTTCAACGCTAAGCGAGCTCTAATTGGAAAGTCAATTTTTGTCGGAAAGGCAAAGTGCGCTTCATGCCATGTGCCTCCGACATACACAGAATCTGGGTGGAATCTGCATCAGGGCGAAGACATCGGAATTGACGAATTCCAGGCAGAACGATCACCGGACAATCGTTACCGGACCACACCACTGCGAGCCCTCTGGAGCATGGACAAAGTGCACAAAGCGGGATTCTATCACGATGGTCGCTTTGCTACGCTCATGGACGTAGTCAACCACTACAATGGTCATTTTAACTTGAAGCTCACAAGCACGGAGAAGTTGGACCTGATTCACTTCTTGCGGTCGCTGTGAAAGGCAACAAGTGTTGGCTGGAAACCCAGCACGACACACCAGACAAATTCGAAAAGTAGGAATACGGCACAAAAGATGAACACAAAACATATCCCTCTAATTCTCATGTCGCTCGCGATATTTGGATGCGACGCTTCGGTTACTTCAAAAACGAGCGCGGTCAACGTAAAGGTGACTACGGACGTTGTAAAGCGCCAGGACCTTACTGGCTACAACTTCTTCGACGGAAGTCTTGTCATTCCAGATACCGCGCAAGGAACAGCGTTTTCTCCATACGATGCAAAAGTAGAATCTGTAATGACTGGAGCAGGAAAGAAAGTCAATCGCGGCGAACCCATCGTAAAACTAGAGATTCCCGGTGCCGACGCGGCAACATCCTCTGCAAAATCGAATGTGGAAAATGCACAGGCAAATCTCGCAATTCAAAGGAGCGAAAGCTCTGCCCCAGTTGTAGAAGCCAAATTGCTTCTTATCCAAGCGCAAGCCGCAGAGAAATCAGCGCGGGATACTGTTGCAAATGGTGGCGAAGCGGATGTCGAGTGGGCTACCCAATCGCGCATAGGAGCCGAGTCAGTTCTCAAACAAGCACAGCATGAGCTGAATGTTTCGCTTCAGTCACCAAGGTCGGCAGTCGCTTCAGCTTCAGTTAACCTTGAAGAGGCAAAAGCCGACGCAGCGAAGGGAATTGTTCGGGCCACGATCTCGGGAACGGTGATTTCACTAGATGCAAAGCCGGGCATGAGTGCGCTTTCGAACCAGCCATTGGCTACTATTGTCAACTTCAACAAAGTGACAGTTCAAGCCATCGTTCCTCCAGAACATAAGGACTTAGTGGTTAAGGGAACGCGTGTGATCGTCGCTATGCGCGGTGCAAACTCGAACCCACTCGATGGCGTTGTGCTGGACGTTGGCATAGCACCTCCAACAGTTGGCCAAAACAGTCCAGGCTATCTAGCCGTTATTCAGTTTACCAACCTAGCCCAGATGGTTCAGCCAAGCGTATTGGTTAAACGAATTGGGGTGAAAGCCGGAACCGTCAAAGACGCGATCGTCGTGCCGGTTGGAGCGATTTTTTGGAGGAGCGGCAAGTCGTTTGCAAGCGTACAGAACGGCGCAAGTTGGACTGAAACTGAAGTTGTTCTTGGTATCAGCGATGGTGCGTTAACGGAAATCAAATCTGGATTATCAGAAGGGTCAATTGTCAAAGTGACCAAGCCGTATTAGCGCACCACTTTGATCTCGCATTCCAGTTATGTCCCGACATGTCTCGTCAGCTTAGTCATGGACACACTAAAGCAGACTTGTTAGACAGCTCAAGTATCACATAACATATCAATAGGAAAAACTATGATTTTCACAACAATGATCTCTTCACTCGTACTTGGTACTGCGGCGAATACTGCACTAATAAGTCCACCGCCACTTCAGACCAACAAGCGGGCAATGGCAGTTGCCTATCCATGGGTTTTTAGTAAAGGGAAGTCTGGTTCTAGGCATCAAGCAGTCACGTCAGTAGAGGAAATTGCTCGCAGGGCCGACTACGCTTCAGTTCCCAACGACGTAGCCCAAGCTGCTTGGAAGAAGGCAAAGCTCCCCATGCCGAGTTACGGTAATTTGCCGTCCAAAGCAAGCCTAAGCAAATTTGGCAAAGCACTTAACGCTTCCAAGGTAATTTACGGTCAGGTTTCGTGGCACACGCGAAGCATCTGGGTTAATGCAGGTCCAAAAACAATTTCAACAGCAACCGTGAGCACCTATGTATTTGATGTGGCTTCCGGCAAAATTGCGTATCAAAAGAACAATGTGAAAGGACGCAGCGACGAAAAATCGAACGGCTACAAGCTAGCTGCCGCGATCCTGATTACTCCACTCGTTACTGCCGTAAGCGGCGGCCCTGCTACTCCTCGAGAACAACGGGCTGTACAAATCGCATTAGGCAACGCCTACCACGCCTGGGTTAACCCGGTAGTGGCATCTAACGGGACCAAGAACTAATGGCCAAGTGTCTGCCACTTCCGGTCACCCTCGTGGCCCTCAGGGGCTGCGAGGGTGACCGGAAGTCGTCACTCAGTTCCTGCTCCAAATTTCGAGCAAAAGAGCAGGAAAGACCCTTCGCAAAAGCAAAAGCACAGTACCAAAGCACTTGAAATTGAAAAAGGAAATCTAGAATGAACTTCACCGACTCTATTAAGAGGAATGTCCACGATTCCGAGGCAAACGAATACAACCCTACGAGCATTCAGCTTCACCTGATAACGGGCCGAAAAGCAATGTTCTACCTAGAAGATGCGGTGAAGGCGTCAGAAATCTGCGAGGAACTCGACGGCCATGTGTTTACGAAAGGCAGTCTTATTATCGAGGG
>JANNJE010000119.1:0-2986 GCA_031405735.1 Armatimonadota bacterium
GGCGCTGACAGGTGGTAACGTTTTTCTTGGCATCCTGGCTGGTGTCTTGTATCTGGTGGCAGGCAGCCTGATGAGTGATATGACAGCTAAGAAATACCAGGAATTCAATGATATGCCGGGTATCGGCGTACCGTGCGGTACAACTGTACAGGCAAGCCTTTTTGCGATGCCGGTTGTCTGGCTGTTGGACCGCATTCCTGGGCTGAAGGATTGGGATGCATCTCCCGAAGGCATCAAGAACCGCTTCGGTTTGGTGGGTGAGCCCGGCGTCATGGGTTTCCTGCTCGGTACTATCATCGGCATCTTCGCCTATGGCGTTGGCACGGGTGATCTGGGCATTTCCAAGATCCTTGGTTTGGGCATGAAGTACCTCCTTAGGTAACTGCGGTTGTACCCGATGGAACTGCGGATTATCCACCCGGAACTGCAAATTCTCCAAGGGGAACTGCGCCAACTCCAGCGGGAAAACTTATAACTCCGGGTGGAACTGCGACAACTCCAAGGGGGAAACCTCCGACTCTAGCCGGGAAACTTGCGACTCCAGGCGGAACTGCGGCAACTCCAGGGGGGAAACCTCTAGCTCCGGGCGGAAATGCGTTACCTCCAGACGGGAAACTCAACCAAACTTGGGATAGAATGGGTAAAGATTGTTTGACTGTTCCGGGAACCAAATCAGATAACAGACGGAGAATTAGAGTGTGGAAATGCCTAGCGTGTGGTGAAAATAACAGCGGTGCCTTTTGCCTAAATTGCGGTGCGTTTCCGGCGACAAATCGGCCCAGTGCTGCAATCCAATCACCACCAGTTCCAGTCTCCGCCCCGAACACGCCAATCATTCCACCTCCTGTTAGCGTTCCAGCTACCCCGGTCTCTAAGCGGCAGTTCATTATATCGATTGCAGTTGCTGCCACACTTCTCGTCGGATGGGTTGTCGGGCTAAAATTTTGGAGAGTGGAGAAAGATTACTACGATTCTCTTACTCCTCGACAGAAACGGGAAATTGAATTGGTAGGCCCGAAGCCAACAGAACTCCAATCTGGATTAACTTTTGACGCCCAGAAGTACTTCAAGCTCACTCTGCACGACTATGACTCTATGGAAGTGGTGATCGCTTCTCCAATTGAAAAGGATCCAGAGTTTCCTTATCTTTGGACGCAGGATGTACGGATTAGATCAAAGAATGGGTTTGGCGCTTTCATTGTGACAGATTATGTTTTCTATTCAAACTCACTGGGATTCTGGGACGAGGGCCACCACGATGCAGCCGTTCGTTTGTCATCAGAATTTCTGAATGATGTCTCGACCGGTGAATCACCAAAACCAGACACATACTCGATGACGAATACGGGCGAGATGACTTCTTGGATCAGAAAGGGAATGCCAATGTCTTCGGTTAGTCGCGAATTTGGTTTTCCCGACGACATAATTGAGAACGAAAGTGGGACCGTATTTCGATATAACGCAATGGATGGCTATGTCCTCGTTTATTGGAGAGACATTCCCGAATCGTACCAAGCAGTCGTTTCTGAATGGTCGGTGACTAAGTATTGAACGCGTTGCTATCGTTATAAACAATAGAGAAAATGTTTTGATACCTCGACACTCACAATGAAGTCAGGGTCGAGGGTCACGTTTTTGTGCCCTTCACAACAATCTGCCAACTACTGCCAACCCCAAACATAAAGATTCTCTTCTCGCTAACCAATAACAGAAATAGGTTCCAGTGTGAATCCGTTGACATCATGGATGGGATTCATTTTGGGGAGGGAAACAAATTGATTAAGAGAAAAATGAAATCGTCGCTGATGGCGACTCTAGGAATGGTACTTGTATGCTCAATGTCGCGAGCACAAGTTGTTGACACATCTGCAACTGCATCTGTTACTGTTGGCGCAGCGTTGTCTTTGGCGCTAGTCACGAGCCCGAATTGGGGCACGGTCACACGACCTCCAACAGGTTCGGCAAGCTACACGCTGAACTACACAACTGGTGCTACGACCAATATCAGTGGCGACGGCTATGCACTTAGCAACGGGGCAGCTGGAGAGTTCACTCTTAGCGGCACTGCAAACGCAGCCGTTACATTTTCGATCTCGATTGGCGCATTTAGCGGAGTGGCTCCTGTAACAGTAGTTGCCTCGCACATCAATGGCGCATCGGCATCGGGCACCGGCGTACTCAGTGCTGGTGGCACACTAGCATTAAAGCTTGGAGGCACTCTGGCAGTTTCTTCGACGGCTACACTTGGCGCTCAAACCGCTACTGTCACCGTTACGGTTGACTATCAGTAGTTTGTAATCGCCTAACAAGGGCAATAAAATGAAAGCGACTAAAGTTGGATACAGAATTGGAGCAACTTCTATAGTTGCTCTAATCTTTGCGTTTGCCACCGGCCAAGGTCCTGGCGACCTAATTATCACTCCAACAAGGTTGACCCTTGATGGAAAGAATAAGGCCGGCGATGTTACGTTGCTAAACCGAGGCAGCCAACCAGTTCGATACCGCTTGCGTTTTGTGGACATGGAAATGTCCGAAGAAGGCAGTTTGCAACGATTGCAAGAAAAGTCAAAGACGTCGGGAATTGACTTCTTCCGCCTTTCGCCGCGAGAGATTCTCCTGCAGCCAGGCGAATATCAGCGCATCAAGGTACTTGCCGATTTTCCGGCAGGCACAAAAGATGGCGAATTTCGCTCGCACCTTGCTTTTGAACCGATCATGATGCCAAGGGCAGGTCAAACGAGTCCTTCTGCCGACCCGAACATCAGCATCAAATTGGAGCTAAGATCGGTCGTTACGATTCCTGTTATAGCAAGGCATGGCCAAGTTTCGGCCGTCGCTGCACTATCAAACGGTCAAATTGAAACAGATGACAAGGGCTGGCTCGCAAAATTCACAATTTCTCGGTCAGGAAACAAGACTGTTCGTGGTTCTCACCATGGCGCCCCTGGCCCTGAGACATGCCGCCACGCATGGCGCTGTGGGCGCC
>JANNJE010000120.1:0-4444 GCA_031405735.1 Armatimonadota bacterium
GACCATCCTGCAATTTGCGCGGCGCGAGGATTGCGACAGCGACGCGGCGCCTCGCCTTCGGCCACGGGCACCTCGCCCACAACCAGCCTGAATATCGCGTGCGCTTCGCGCCCTTCGGTGTGGCTTCGAGCCAATCTCCTGCTTGCTTTAGAACCTTTCCGCGATGGCTAATCGAGTGCTTTTGTTCTGGGGTCAGGTCAGCCATCGTCCAATTCAATTCAGGCAAATAGAATATTGGATCATAGCCAAATCCACCATTCCCGCTGGGCTCGAATGCGATTCGCCCTTCACAAGTGGATTCAAAGTTTGCGGTATCAATTGCGCCAGTTTTCCCTTTCCAAGCAATGCAAACGGCGCACCTGAACCTTGCACTTCTCTCCGATTCTTGAACAGCTTTCATTCGATCCAGGATCATCGCGATCTTTTCCGGAAATGTCGTCTCTTCGCCGCCAAATCGCTTGGAATAGAGTCCAGGTTCCCCTCCAAACGCATCAATTTCTAGTCCAGCATCATCGGCAGTGCTCACTAGTCCAGTTGCCTGGAAAGCTGAAATTGCCTTTATTCGCGCATTTTCAGAATAGGTCGTACCCGTTTCTTCAGGTTCTGCCGAGTCGGGAAAGTCTGCAAGCGTTTTGAATTCTATCGCAGGGAATCGCTTAGAGAGAATCGTATTCATCTCTCCGGCCTTCTTGAGGTTGTGGGTTGCGATGATGATCTTCATTTTGGATTGACGATTGCGTTTTCGCCCGTATCCCAAAACAACGAGTTCGTCATGATGCATGACGAACTCGTTGCTTCTAGCGCAAACCTACTTATTCCGATCAAGGAACGCATAGAAGGCCGCTGGGCCGCCGTAACCAACCGACTTCTCGATAACCCCGCCTGTGGCGTCGGCAACGATATGAGTTGGAAGGCCGCTGACACCGTATGCCTGTAAGATATTTGGCTGGTGGTCAGCATTGATTTTGCAGAAGACATAGTATTTGAAGTATTGCTTGATTTGTTCGGAATGCAGAACCTCCGCATCCCATTTCTTGCAAGCTCCTCACCAATCTGCATAGAAGTCAATCATGATCTTCTTTTTCGTTGCAGCGGCAATTTTCTTGGCTTCTTCTAGGTCGTAGTAGATCTTTCCCGAGTTCATTTCCTCGAGAGTCATTTCTTTCGAGCCAGCCGGAGCCGTGAACACGAAATCTTCCGATTTGTTTGCAGTTGAAGAGTTGTCGAGTGCTTTTGTAACCAAAAGGGTCGTCAACGAACCTGAATCATCCTTCACTTCAGTTTGCAACCTTCGCAGAACGTTCTTGTCGTCCAAATACATGGTTTTCAAGATTCGGCCCTGCGGGTCGGATGAATACTCGACCAAACGAAGTTTCATGCCGCTCATGACTTTTTCACCCTTCAACTTTGCCGAAACGACTTTGTTGAACGCTTTGCTATCAAAGAACGCTTTCCAGATGGAAATGTCCTCGTTCTTGAACAAGTCAGCAAACGCTTCTTCTGTTTGTGGAGCTTTGAAATAGCTATTAGCTCCACGATCTAAGGTCGTTATGTTGTTTCCATCAGCAATAATGAGTTGGGACGGTGATTCGATTCGAGCCTTGTTTGGCTTTTGCAAATCAACAGTGAACTCGGTCGGGCTTCCGCCAACCACTTGCGTCGTGTAGTCCACGCTCAGGGCAGGTGCTTCGTTCAATGATTTAACGAACCCTTGCAGAACTGAAGTTCCGCTCCCCTGTGCGAGTGCTAGACTAACGATGGCGACGATGCCCGCAGTCCAGGCAAATTTTCGTTTCATACTAGTCTCCTAATGTCTTGGCGGTTCCCCGCTGTTACTATCATATCTCATAATTGACGAACAAACAGATGATTTCGGAAGCTTTTTCTCTCAAGAATCTCCCAATCGAAACAAAACGGTGGCTAACTCTTCTGTTATGCCTGCATTTGGCTTTGGCAATCGCCTATGCATCAGTGACACCGTACCGAACAGGCGGACGCATAAAGTTCCAGGGCGGCGCACAGGTTTCTGACATCGGTGCTCCCGATGAAAGGCAGCATGTGAACTATATTCTTCACTTGGTTCGGGGTGAAGGATTTCCAATACTTGATCCCAAGGACCCGAACCTTGGCGAAAACTACCAAGCTCATCAGCCTCCGCTTTTCTATATGCTTGCTTCCCTACCTGCGAGATCAGTCGCTCCAGAATCGTTGGAGCAGCCCGGCGGATATTGGCTTCGATTTTTCAATTGCTTCGTCGGTATTGGCATTGTCTTCGGGGTGTTCGCCCTTGCGTATTGGTCTACGAAGAAGCAAGAGGTTGCTCTTGCCGCAACGGCGTTCGCAGCTTTGCTGCCGATGCATGTAGCGCTTAACGGAGCGGTCAGCAACGATCCGCTCTTGTTTTGCCTATGCACGTGGACTCTCGCCTTTTGCTCGTTGGGGGTTCAGCAAGGTTGGTGCCAGGGAATCGCGATTAGGATCGGATTTTTGGCTGGACTCGGGATGCTTACGAAAACGACGGCGCTGGCATTGATTCCGATTATTGCCCTAGCACTCTTCGCAAATCACAGGGCAAACAAGCCGTCGAATTCGCTCCGACTATCATTGACGACATTTGCGGTCCTGCTTGCGGTTGTTGGGTTATGGTGGCTCAGAAACATGAAGTTGTACGGCGATCCATTTGCAATGAGCGCATTCAACGCTGCTTTTGTGAATTCTCCACAAGCCTCAGCATTTATCAGCGAGCTCGGTGCTTATACATATTGGACTCAGTGGGTGGGCTGGTGGACAATGCGGAGCTTTGTTGGCACATTTGGCTATATGGACATTTTTTTGCCAAACTTCGTGTATGGCATTGTGCTTTTCGTATGTCTCATTTGTTGGACTCTTGGGGGACTTCGAAGTAAGGAATTTGTTTCTTCAAAATGGCAAAGCGGGATGCTATTCGGTTTTTTGGGATTAATCATGATCCTGTTTGTCAGGTTCAACTTGCAGTATTTCCAGGGCCAAGCTCGTTATCTTCTGCCCGCAATTGGACCGATTGCAATTCTGTTCGCTTTGGGCTGGCAGTCTTTGTTCGCGAAAGTGCCTCGATGGAATCTTGCAATTCTCGTCTCCATCTTTTTGTTTCTCAATCTCTACGTGCTTTCCATTCTGCCGGGAGAATTCCAGATTCGGACAGCCATAGGAACCTACGAGCCAAACCAAATCGTATTTACTGTTAGAAACTAGGTTCAATTATGAAATTCGCAACCCTCCTATTCTCAATTCTTGCGGTCAATTCCCTTGCACTTGCAGATGAACTTGATGCCAAAGTCTCATTCAAATCTGTGGCTCAGCCACTAAAGTCGGTGATTGCAACCGTATCGAAAGATACAGGAGTTCAGCTTACAGTTCCAGGATTCTTGGGTTCTGAGCCTGTGATCGTTCAGGTCAAAGACGTCACCCTTCGCGATTTCATGGCCAAGATTGTCGAATGCGTCGGCGGCGAATGGCAAAAGAGCGGAACTTCGTATCAACTTGCCTACACGAGTCGGCACGAAACCGCAGATCGAGCACGAACTCAGTTGGCGATCCTTCCAAAGATCGTTGCTGAGCAGGCAAGAATTGCAAAACAGGTCGCTGACGTCGGAACTTACAACCGAGAACATGCGAAGTTACAAGCAGAGCGAGAAATGGCGGACGTGACCAATGTAAGCGAACGTGAATTACGTGCTAATCCAGCAGTCCTTATGCTGCCAGTCACGACCCCCGCCCTATACTCCTTGCAAAAGATTGTCACTTCCTTCGATCCAAAGGTACTGGTACAGCTTCGTTCAGACTCTCGGACGGTTTTCGCAACCAATCCGACAGCCATGCAGCGCCCGCTTCCCGCTTCTGCGAATCCGACTCTCAACGACTACGCCAGATTGCACGCGATGTATTTGGCCGAGAAAGCTGCGCTCCCACAACCAAAACGAGCCGAAAACGATGTCGTATTTTTCGGACAGTCTGCAAATAAACCGATGAATAGCCCCCTAGGCAAGGCATTGGTTGTTGTATTTCGGAACGGCACAAATTCCATTTCCTTCAACCTTATGATCGCAGATCAACAGGGGAACGTTGTTAGTCAATCGAACTTGTTTATGAATTTTAGGGAAGGAACTGCATCTTCAGTTTCGAATACAGGAACTGAAAACCCAATCGCATTTTCCGATTCTGCAAAGCAACACTCATCTTTGATTCAATACGCCCCTGCAAACTCCAACGGCGACATCATGGTGATGAGCCTTGGGGGTGGCCGTAGGACCAGACAAACGGTTGGAATCGCCATCACAATGGACGGTTCAGCGCCATCAGCTACACCAACAGCAAAACCTGTGGTCACCCCAGAATGGAGAGCCAAACTACTATCTCCAGACAAACTTGATCCTCTTAGTTTTGCTGTATCGGAGGCGTTTTTGGG
>JANNJE010000121.1:0-5221 GCA_031405735.1 Armatimonadota bacterium
CAAGATGGAAAAGGCGCTCAAAAGCAAAGAAGGCGAGCAGTTTCACAACGTTTGGGAACTTGCAGAATTCTATACTGACGCCTTTTTGAGGGATTGGAGCAACCTGAACCTTTCAGAGCCAGATGTCCGCCCCAAAGCCACGCAGCACGTCCGTGAGCAGATTCAAGCGGCTGAAGAACTGATCAAAAAAGGCTTCGCCTACGAAACTCCAACAGGTGTGTATTTCAACGTAGAAAAGTTTCCTGAATACGGCAAATTGAGCGGAAACACACGCGAAAAACTGCGAGACGCAGTCCGCGATGTGGTGCAAGACGATAACAAGCGCGACCAAGCAGATTTCGCCATTTGGAAGAAGGACGACAAGCATCTGATGCAGTGGTTTTCGCCGTACGGTTGGGGATTTCCGGGCTGGCATATCGAGTGCACCGTCATGTCGCGGGCATATTTGGGCGATTCGCTTGACTTGCACAGCGGCGGAGAAGACAACCGGTTTCCGCACCACGAATGCGAGATCGCGCAAAGCGAAGCACTTTATGGAAAGCCGTTTTGCAACCATTGGCTCCATGTGAGTTTTTTGCAAGTTGATGGCAAAAAAATGTCGAAATCGCTAGGGAATTGGTACACAGTTCGTGATTTGGTGGATGGCAAAGGAGTTGATCCTCTAGCCTTGCGCTATGCGTTGATTTCTGTTCCCTATAACAAGCCGTTCAATTTTACGATGCGTACTCTTGAAGATTCGGTTCGCACCATTGAGCGCTACCGAGAATGCCAAAAGCTGATTGATTCAGCCATCCAGAGCAATAAGGAAGGCGATGACCAAGTCGGCGCGGCGCTAGACCAGCTCTATCAAGATGCGGTCGATGCCATGTGCGAAGATTTGAACACTTCGGTCGCTCTTGCCAAAGGCTATGAGGCGACGAAAGTAATACTGCGAGAAGGTGCATCATTTTCCAAGGCGTCGGCCGAATCTGCGGCGGCGTTCTTGGCGAAATACAACGACCTGATGGGCGTGGTGGCTCCTATTCATTCGTCCGGTCGAACTTATTACGAAACTGTTACGGTAAGCGGCGGCGGTTCCTCTTCAGTTGATGATGAATGGATCGAATCTATGATCGAGCAGCGCGCCGAGGCGAAGAAGGCAAAGGATTTCGCGCGGGCCGATGCGATTCGGGCGGAACTAGACGCAAAAGGAATCGAACTCCGCGACGCACCGGAAGGGACGACCTGGAGAGAAAAGGCGAGTTTGGGTTAATACTCGCCAAGCGTCGCAAGCCTAGTCCCCATGTCCTTTGCTAAAAACTCGCCGGACTTTTTGTCAAATCCTATGGAATCAACTTGAGCCACGAAGGGAACGGCTTTTGCCGTCAATTTGGCAAGCATGTCTCGAATTGCAGGCTCTGGAATCTCAAAGAGCGCTCCGAATTTGACCAGGTCCCGCCCTCGGATGTTTGCCTTTCGGCCCAATAGGTGAATCGCCATGGAGCGATCTTTGTATGGGACCGTTGTCAGCAGATCATAGCCAGGAGAAAGGCTCCAAATTCCGCCTTTTCTGGCTAAAACGCTGATGTTCTTGCCATGCAGATCGCCGTTTCCGATGATATAGCTAAAGGCGTACAAGCGCAGAAAGTGCAGCGCATCCGCCTTCCAAGCCGGGCAGACTTCTTGCAATGCATTGACAGCATCCCTGGCGGAAACGTTGTATTTGTCGCCAGGATACAGCTCTAAGATCTGGCAGATGTCCTCTTGATGGAGCCGTTTGGCAGTACCGTCAGGCGTCATTTCGCGGTCAAACCTTTCAACCCAAAGCCCTGCCGAACCAGCGGCATCGAAAATGATCTTCACTTTTGGAACTGGAATGCCACAAGTCCTTGCCATTTCCATAAAGAACATCTCGTTTTGAACCAGCATTGGATATTTGTCTGGGTTCAAATTCAACTTGATGATTGCCGGATGGCCTTTGGCGCGAACTTGAGTGATCGTTATTCGGTTGGCAGAAATCTTTTCCTGAAAGCCGGGAATGCTAACTGCCTCAAGTCGCTTTGAACTGACTCCATATTGCTCGGATAGAATTTCTTCAAACGTGGCGGTGCGAAGGTCCCACTCTTTTTTGAGGGGAACTTCTGGCTCTCGGCTCCAATCCAGCCAAACATCGCCGATTGTGTCCCGGCCTATGGCAACTAGAATGGATAGCAGGTCGTCGCGGGCCACTTTTGTTCTTGCGGCAACGGCTTGCAAAACCCAGCCTTCAGGAAGGAGGTTTGCAAAAAACGGGTGAAGGTTAACACCGCTTGTTTTGTGCTCCTTTCTTGAACGAGGCATGGAGGAAGCTATGCTTGGCGCGAGCTTCTCTGGGCGATCCAAATATGCATCGTCATACGCAAACACTGCCCCTTCTCGGGTTCGTTCGAGCGTGCCAGCGTACTCCTCGCCGCAAAACACAAAGGCGCGAGACTGATAGTAGCCCTCGGGAATCTCTCGAACTCTCATTCAGGGATCACCGGCTGGAGCCCGATTGCGCCGAGGACATCGAGCACCTTATCAATTCGGAGGGTGTGCTTTCCTTTTTCGAGTTCATTGACAAACACAAAATGGCAGCCAGCCAGAAGCGCCAGGTCTCGCTGGGTGAGTTTAAGTGCTTTTCTTCTCTCGCGTACCTTCGCTCCGGCGTCGGCCATCCACGTCTTAGATGCTGTTTCTATTGCCATTTGGCTAAGAATACCTTATTTAAGGAGATTTATTCTCTTATTTGCGAATTATATTGCCATTCGGCTAGTTATTATTGATTTTTGAGCCAATTTCACTCTTATTTGGTATTTTATCAGTCGTTCGGCTAATTATACTTGATTTCTTAGCCGTTCGGCATCTTATTTGGCATTTTAATAGCCAATAGGCTAAATAATTCTTGCTTTGCCAACACGAAATTTGAACCTAATTGAAGCTAGAGAAGTTTTGAGATTCTGTTGACGGCATCGGCTATATTTGCCTTGATTTCGCATTCATGAAAAATATACAGGATCGTCTATTGCATGATCAAAGAATTCTCCTTGATCTGTTCAATGTTTACTCATTGTCTATCGCTTGGGAGTCAGACAGTGGTGGTAATATCGCTGGTACGCCCTCCAAATGAGTAAGCAACAAAAACATGAAAATTATGAGGTACTCAACTTAATTGGGTATGGCCTAGCAAAATTCAGCATGGCTTTTGTCAAGTCCTTTGGTTTTACAACGAAAACAGCATTTTACGACTACATCGTAAAACAAGGAATTGCCGAGACCACAGGCACCGTAAAAAATAGGCAGGATTTATTCGACCAATTTTTTGACAATGGTCGAAGAGGTTGGTGGCAAAAAGGCGATGCTTATATTCATCGCAAGGATTTCATTGATTCACTTTTTGGTACCTTTGACGTCCGAGACTACGCGAATATCGTAAAACTCTACCTTCTTGAAAAAGTTGATGCGGTTGACTCTACGAGCAGGGAAATTAGTCCTGTATTGAAGAGTAAATTCAAGCAGCTCCAACTTACTGGACTTGAGGCTGAACTGTTCTTTATGAACAATTACAAATTGATAAACTCCTTCGAGAATGGAATTTTGGAAGATGCAAGACTGTTTGGAGACGGTTATGACTTCCAAATCGAAATTCAGAATCACTTCCTCCTTGCAGAAATCAAGGGAATCCGGACTGATTATGGGAGCATAAGGTTAACGCAAAATGAATTCAAAAAGGCCAAAGAATATGACAAGGATTATGCATTGGTTGTCGTAAGTAACCTCAACGAAATTCCCAAAATGAGCACGATTTTTGATCCAGTCGAAACGATAAATTTCTCTGAAAAGGCGACAAACTCAACGCAGATTAGTTATCATTCAAAACCATTAAGATGGGCTGAGGAGTGGAGATGAATCCAAATAGAGACCAATTTCCGTTAAATTCACATGGCGAGAGACTAGAGTGCGTTGGTGAAATTACTTTGAATTTGGAGTATTGGGATTGCGAGTGTGAAAGAAATTTTATTCATCCAATATTCGAGTCCAAATGCCCAGTTTGCGATTCTGAGCAAGAAGAGTCACCCGCTAGCCGAGAAAATGAAGTTGACCAAGTGTTGGGCCGTTAACCAATGAATGTTAGATGCTTGACGGAATGCAACGGACGAGAAGCTTAGAGGATGAATTTGAGAAAAAGGCAGCGTTTTTGCATTCTGGCTCAGTAGACATTAGTAACCGATGATCAGAACGGATTTCAGGGGCAGATGGAGTCGTTGGCTAGCATATAATGTGTCAAAGAACTTGACTACACGGCTAAAATCGTCTGAGTTGCGGTAATCGTTTCGAACAGCTACAACAAGATGAATGGCATCTTGCATCATGCAGGCTTGAAAGAGATCCTTCAAGAACTGATTATTGTCAACCGCTCGACCAGCTTCAACTTCCAGAACGACCCCTTCATCAGCATGAAAGGCATCTGCATAAAAGCTCTTTTCAATTGTGCCATTCATTCCAAACAGTACTGGAATGGGAACCTTCTGACTTGCCGACTTGCCTGTTTCAACAACGAATCCAACTTCGATGAGCCCGTCAGTCAGGTGAGATAGAACGTCATCACTTGCCAAATTGTGGGATTCCGAACTGATCAACCCAATGTTACTTTCGAACACCGAAATGAGATTTTTCACAGCGCGAGCGGGTCTAGCTGATCCAGCTTGATCGCCGCCACCACCTGCTTGATCTGCTCCGGCTTCGCCTTCCGCATCTTGCCGTTGTAGCCCGGCAAGTTGATCGGTTCGTCCCAGTCAGGGGCATGCATCTGCTGCTGAATGTTCTTCGGAAAATCGATGACAACTGGACCGGGCCGGCCGCTCGTGGCGATGTAGAACGCCTCTTTGACAATGCGCGGAATGTCATTGATGTCGGTGATTAAATAGCTGTGCTTCACGACCGGCAACGTCATGCCGAAGAAGTCGGTTTCCTGAAACGCGCTTTTACCGATGAATTTCGAAAACACCTGGCCGGTGATCGCGACCATCGGGATCGAATCCATGTAGGCGTCGGCGATGGCGGACACGAGATTGGTGGCGCCGGGGCCGCTGGTGGCCATGCACACGCCGGGCTTGCCGGTGGTGCGGGCGTAGCCCTGGGCGGCGAACCCCCCGCCTTGCTCCTGGCGCGGCAGGATCGTGCGGATGCGGTCCTTGTACTTGGTGAGCGACTGGTGCAAGGG
>JANNJE010000122.1:0-4995 GCA_031405735.1 Armatimonadota bacterium
CCGAACGACTCGCTCCAATTCTAAGAGGGCGATGTCAGATAGTAAGTGAGAGTTCGATAGCAACATTTTCCGATGTTTCAAGGGTTCAAAAAGCAGGTGCGAATTCTGTCCTCATTGGCACTGCTTTCTGTACGGAGCCAGACATGGAGCCAAAAATCAAAGAGGTCATGAATTGGCAATAGCAGTCAAAATTTGCGGACTAAGAGAATTTGCAGACGCCAAAATTGCCCTTGAAGCTGGAGCCGACTATTTAGGGTTTGTTTTCGAGCCCAGCAGTCCAAGGTTTGTGGGTTCTGCAGACTGGGCGCCGGGCTGGTTGGCAGATTTGCCCGCGCCTAAAGTTGCAGTCTATGGCGACTTTCGTGGCGATCCATCGCCGGAATTCGACGTCGTTCAAGCCGTTGAGTGGAATCGGCTTCCGCCTACAGATATGCGTCACTTTCGTGTACTGAGAATTGACGAGGCGAAACAGGACATATTTCAGACGGAAATTAGAGCCGGAGACGCAGTCGTGCTGGATGCGTATGACCCGAGGGCTTTCGGTGGAACTGGGACAAGGATTGATTGGTCAATTGCAGCGGAGATTGTTAAAAAACTTGACGGAATTCGAGTGTTCTTAGCTGGAGGACTTACGCCAGAAAATGTCACAGAGGCGATTCAAATCGTATGTCCATTTGGGGTGGATGTGAGTTCAGGAGTCGAGTCCTCACCTGGCAACAAAGATCGCGAGAAGATCAGAGATTTTGTGCTTGCTGCCAATTCTGCGTAAAGAAAAACTGAAAATTTTTCGAAAAGAATCGAACTTTTTTTCAAAAATGCGTGTCTCTCGACGTTTCGTGCTGTATAGTATTGAGACGACGAGTGTCTGAGGTTGCCGAAACAATCATGAGCAGCCAAGCCTTGGATGAAGCCTTGCAGGAACGTGCTTTGCTCTCCTTTCAACGTTCCTGCATTTTTTTGCCTGAATCTTGTCGTTTTGCACGTCCTTGAATAGAACTGGCACAATCTGTGCAAGGGATCGAATATGAAATGGAACTCTCATTGAAAAGTTTACGTTGACTTTGAAATAGGGAGGACTGAATTCATGGGGCGACTGGTCAATTACCAGGTAAGGGTCAGTTCACAGGTATAATCCCGCCCGACATCGCAGGAGGTCTGCCGCTTTGGGTTCCGCAATTGTTACGAATTCATTAACTAAGTCATATCGAACCAGAGCCGGCCAAGTCAACGTAGTAGATGCGTTGAGCCTGGAGGTAGAGGAAGGCGAAATTTTCGGCTTTCTTGGTCCAAATGGTGCTGGCAAAACGACGACGATCAAAATGCTTCTTGGCATTATCTATCCCACTTCGGGAGAAGGTTATGTTCTAGGCAAAGAGATCGGAGATATTGAGGTTCATAAGGTCATCAGCTATCTGCCTGAGAGGCCCTATTACTACGAGCACATGACCGGTCTAGAACTTCTCAAGTTCTATGCAAGCCTGTTTGGCATTAAGGATGAAGCCAAGTGCCGCGATTTGCTCGAGAAGGTCAATCTGCACAACGATATGACCAAGGCGATTTCCCAATACTCAAAGGGTATGCAGCAAAGGGTCGGATTGGCGCAAAGCCTTTTAAATGATCCAAAGCTCTTGTTCCTCGATGAGCCAACGGCTGGTCTTGATCCTATCGCCCACACGGAAATTAGGAATTTGATTCTTTCTTTTCGCGATGAAGGCCGTACGGTCTTCATTTCGTCTCACGAGTTGAGCGAAGTCGAGCGAATTTGCGATCGTGTCGCCATCATCAATCACGGCATAATCGTGGCGCAAGGGCGACTTGACGACCTTCTTCGCGGAGGTCGAATCGAGATCATTGCAGACGAAGTTTCGGCTGCACTTGCAGACGATTTGCGCGGAAAGCTCAAGGACGCGACAGTTTCACACCATGAGGGACGCTTGATCGTCGATATGGCTGAGGACAGTGATCAGAATGCAATCTTTGACGCAATTCGAACTGCGAAGGGCAAAGTGGTTAGCATTATTCCTAGGAGAAAACGATTGGAAGATATCTTTGTTGAAAGCGTGAAAGCCAAAAAAGGTGAAAAACCCGGAGGTGCCGCGTAATGAAACCAATTATGGCTATCGCCGCTACAACGGTCGGCGAAGCAATTCGTCGCCGAGTCTTGCTTGTCATCCTTCTTGTCGGATTGTTCTTTGTAATGGCGGCACCAGGCCTAAGCGTACTTAGTGCCCGCCAAGAACTGACCGTTCTTAAATCGCTTGTTCTTGGCGTAATTCAGCTTACAAGTGCCGTGATTGCAATCGTTCTCACGGTCTACATGCTTCCGAACGAAATTGAACGTCGAACGATTTACACCATTCTCAGCAAGCCCGTGCTTCGTTGGCAATTTCTTGTTGGAAAGTATCTTGGTGCCGTAGCGGCACTTGGAATCATGATGTCGCTGATGACTGTTGTGATGCTACTCATGTTCGTAATTCAGGTTCAGGTACGAGATTTCAACCGGCTCAGCGAACTTGTCCAAGGCCCAGCAATGTTCTTTGTTCAGATGAGTTTGCTCGCGGCTGTGGGAATCTTTTTCTCAACGTTTGTTTCACCGTTGGTCAACTTCTTTTTGACGGGTGGAATTTACATGATGGGATCGCTTTTCAATCCAATGTTTGAAACCATGGCGTCAAATCCAAATATGTCAGGCTTTGCAAAAAATGCAGCATGGCTTGTAAATGCGATGCTGCCCAACTTTGCAGATTTCAATATTCAGAACCGAATCATTAACCCGGAAAGTGTAATTCAAAACCCAATGGTGCACTACATGAATCTAACGGTTTATGGGTTGATATACATTGCAGTTCTGTTAATTGCTGGAATTTTGGTATTTGATCGAAGAGAGGTTTAAGCCATGAAAAGACGAAAAAATTGGCTCATCGGACTGCTGATCTGCTTTGTAGCTCAAGGTGCGATGCACAGAGGAGCGGTGTATCCAACTTGGAAGAAGTACGATATGCCGAAGACAACAGGCATAGCTGTGGGATTAGACCCGGGTCAGCTTTTAGCAGCAATGGCAGGATTTCGTGAGCTTGTTGCTGGAATTCTGTGGGTAAAGGCAGATTCGTTCTTTGATTCCGGTAACTACGATGCTGTCCTTCCGCTGATTCGCCTTGTAACCTGGCTTGATCCGCACCAGTTGGACGTTTACGCAACTGGCATGTGGCACATTGGTTACAACTTTACAGATGAAGAATCTCGTTCAGACCGAAGGTATTTGCCTGCGGCGATTGCACTTGGCAAGGAAGGAGCCAAGCAAAATCCGAATACATACGAAATGTTTTTTGAAACAGGATGGCTTTGGTATCACAAGATTGACGATCAATATGAACGTGCCGTCGGATATTTTGAAGAATCTGCGAAGCGAAAGGATATGCTTCAAGCGCGCCATAACCTCTTAGCAAACGCTTATCAGCGCAGCGGACAAGTTGACAAGGCTCTCGAATTGTACTATAAGTTGTATGACGAAGCTGACACCAGATTCGCGGATGACGGCGTATTTCAGGCACGTCAGATTCGGGACACGATTGAGAACAACCTAGATACGCTCATCGTTCGAATGATTCAACGGGGCTATTTCGCTCAAGAGCGCAAAGATGGCTCCTTCGAGACTGGTCCTTACGACGTCAACCCGCCGTTTGATGTTGGCTACAGCGTAAAACTGACTGTCGAGGAGCCGAAAGTAGTGCGATTTGAAGGTACATGGAACGTATTGCCTGTGGGTACTCGAATTCGCGTAGTTCTTAAAGATGCGAATTTCCCCCATTCAATTGCAGGCGGAGCCGATTGGGACTGGGGCGATGAGATAGTGATGGATCCGGATGCAAATCTTACGTTTATGCAAGATCAATTCTATGTAAAAAATCGTAGATTCAACAAGAAGATTGATATGAGCAGGGACCCGACCATATATCCGTTCACCAGTGATGAATATATCGTTGAGTACTATTACAATCCGAGAAGTGCGGCTGCGCACATGCAAGACAAATTTGGATTCAATGGCGAAGGCATTGCCGATTCCAACTTTCTGAATACTGAGGTTCGCCCGGGCCAACGGGTGATCTTTGCACAAATGAAATTGACACGCGATCAACTCTTGAGAAGGGGCAAATACAGGGACGAAGTCCCTGTCGTTATGACAAAGAACTTTAAGCAATCTTCGACAGAAGTACGTGGTTCGGAAGATATGATTGTTGTTCCAAATTTAAGAACAATAGAGAAAAAGCCCGAGGCGAAGCCAAAGGCCCCTGTCCTTAGTAAACCGAGAGCCAATCCTATAGCAGGATAGGATGTCAATTCGCTGATCCAGGCGCCCCCGGCGGTCTGCTACAATAAGCAGATCGCCGGGAACTGCGCGGCAGTAGGCCGGTGAACTCCGCCAGGACCGGAAGGTAGCAACGGTAAATCGAACCGCTGTGCGATGCATGTTTCCCGGCGTCTGGAGAACTCCACTTTGTCGAATATTTCCCTCTACAGAAAGTACAGAAGCCAGACCTTTGGAGACCTGGTTGGACAAGCGCACATCGTTCGTACTCTGCAGAATTCTCTCGCGACAGGCAAATTTGTACATGCCTATCTCTTTACGGGGCCCAGAGGGACAGGGAAGACCTCAACAGCGCGTTTGCTTGCCAAAGCGTTGAACTGTGAAGCGGGCATATCGGCTGAGCCGTGCAACGAATGCCAGACTTGCCAATCCATTACAACTGGACAATGTTTCGACGTAGTGGAAATGGACGCTGCCAGCGATAGCGGGGTTGAGGATATTCGCGAGAAGATCGTCGAGGCATCGCAATATGCGCCAGGCTATTGCCGCTACAAGATTTTCATCTTAGACGAAGTTCACGACCTGTCCGCAAAAGCCTTCGACGCCCTTCTGAAGACCATTGAAGAGCCTCCGGAGTATTTGGTTTTCGTACTTGCCACTACCGAGTACAACAAAGTCCCGCCGACAAT
>JANNJE010000123.1:0-4023 GCA_031405735.1 Armatimonadota bacterium
TCAACAAAGGTGCCTCCGGCAAGCTCTTGATGGAGTCTTGTAGTCGTGAAATACATATTCCCCGGCACGAAATCGCCAGGTTTGATCAGAGAGCGAGAAAGCAGGTTTTCTGCCCCTCGGCCTTGGTGTGTTGGTACTAAGTACTTGAAGCCGTAATGTTTTTTGACGGCGTCTTCTAAGTGCTCAAAGTTTCGGCTGCCAGCATAAGATTCGTCGCCCATCATCATTCCAGCCCATTGCGAATCGCTCATCGCGCTGGTACCAGAATCGGTCAAAAGGTCAAGATATACGTACTTGCTTGGAATCAAAAAGGTGTTGTATCCAGCATCCTTCAAGACAATTTCTCGCTGCTCGCGAGTGGTCATTGTAAGCGGCTCGACAACCTTGATTTTGTAGGGTTCCGCCCAAGATCTTCGGCGCGTTCGAACTGGAGTTTCTGGGTTCATCAGCCGGTACAGCGTACCGCCATTTGAACCTAGCGCACCATTACAGAAAGGTATGTAATTATCGTACAGACAATGTCCAAGTCCAGCTAAGCCGCTTTTGACCTAGATTCTGGAAAGAGCATGACGATCTCGGCAGACATTGCGACTTCATCCATTCGCACGGCGCGAGATGCATGGATCAAATAGAACGCAACCGAAGCCAGAATGTAGCCAATAAGTAGAAATCCAAACATGTAGTAAGTTGGTTCCTTAGCGGATTCGTGAATTGGGCTAAGTATATTGCGAGGAATTACTTCAGCGGCCGTTTGAATATGTAAAAAGTGCAATCATAAGAATGAATAACCAGTTCCCATCCTTCTTTGCCAAGCTTATTGAGAACGTCCTCGATCTGTTTGACCCTTTGGCCCGCTTCCACGTAAGGAAATGAACCATCTATAACCTTGTATTCCCACTTCATGGCCGATCAATCGTCACAGCGTTGCTGCCCTTCTCGTTCCCCGTATCCAGCTTCACATAAACCTTAAAGCCCATCGTAGAACCAGGAAGCGTCAACCCCGCATTGGTCGAAAGCGTTAGCGTTCCAGGTGGGAGCGAAGCCACAAACTGCTCGGTGTTGTTGTTGTAAGGCGTTGCGCCCGAACGGAACACATCGTAACTTTCCAAATCGGGGTCGGTTGATTCCGTCCAAGAAAGGTCGGCTTGCGAAGTCCCGGCGTTCCAACTGCCAGAAAGCACAACCGCATCTGGCGTATGCCCAGGCAGAGGCGAAAGCCGAGGAAGCGAGAGCACGAGCGGATGATCCGCTGCGAACCGTCCAGGAATCGCTTCGCGATAAAGCACTAGGTGGGCGCGGATTGTGCGGTAAAGAGCGTCGCGTTCCTCGACTTCCCTTTCCTCGTCCTGCTCTGCCAAGGTCAGGTTTTGAAAAGTCGTTTCCAGCGCGGCGGTGTCGGTCGTAAAGTTTGCTAAGGTATATAAGCCCGTTAGCATGAGCGGCGGCGTGAATCCGGCGGGAGGATTTGCGTTAATGTCCGTCCAGATGTCCTTGATGTCGCGATTAGAGATCAGCCAAATGCCTGGGTTTGCCTCAAGTGCAATAAGCTCAGGCACACGCCCAACATACGAAGAGCCCGCGAGCACGCCCCGAACGAACGCTCCAAACTGCCGCTTCCTTTCCTTCACTGCAACTTTTCGGTTGTCCCGATCCGTGCGGTGCCCTTCCACCGTGTTGGTCGCATCAACCAATTCGGTAATTGCGGTGGAAAGCAATGCTCGTTCAGCTATCAGGTTCGCAAGCGCATACGGCCCAGGAAGAACAAGCGGACTCAAACCCAGCGCAAGGTCCGCATCGGTCCAATGTCCTATGAATTCGTCAGTGGTAGGAAGGTAGCTGCTCGGTCCTGAAAAAGGCATTTCTTTACTCCGGGATTCTTGTTTTTTGGTTGTTAGTTGTTGGTTATTGGTTTCGCCAACTGCCAACCGCTAACCTCCAAACTTGCACAAATCTATCATAACACAGAGCCGTGCTTGAATGATAGCTTTTCCTTCATTCGTGTCCCATTGTCACTTCGCCGGAACCAACAACCAACAACCGACAACTCACAACCCACCGGTCAAAACCGATAACCGATAACCGACAACTGACAACCGAGCCTCGAAGACAACCCGCCGAGGCTTGAAGAATCGTCTCCGACGGTCGAAGACGAGCAACCGAGGCTTGAAGAAGACCCACCCAGACGACCTTGGAAGCTCTTCTTCACATCTCGGAAGCCCTTCTTCAAAGGTTGGAAGGTCTTCTTCGAATCTTGGAACCCATTACTCGATTCTCGGAAGGTGCTCTTCGAATCATGGAGCCTGTTATTCAAGACTGGGAAGTCCGAGTTTGGGTCTTGGGAGGCGTACTCCAAACCCGGGAGCTTCCAACTCGCATCTGTGAACGTGCTTTTCACGACCTTGAATGGATTAGACCCTCATAGCTGGCTTCGCCGGGAAGGTAGCGTGATGAAAGCCTCAACACCGCTTGTCGGGCAACGCATAGGCATCCAAACATAACATTGACTTAGATAGAATAGCGGTGTGGACTGGTCTGTGTTTTGGAGTGCCGTGGGCGCGATCGCTGGGATAGGTAGCCTCGGAATATCATTTCTCGGTTACCGGCGTCAATTAGGCCCAATAAAAACTGTCGAGCCGCGATTGGCAGGGCCATCGCATGGAGTACCCCCACTATTCTTTTTCCTGTTCGGATTGAGCATCCTGAGTTTCGCGGCATCTATGGCCGAGGGGGGCATCGCTGGATTCACCTTAACAGAGATCATCCTTGATCGGACATTCGGAATGATCGGATTGGGGTTTTTATTGGCGAGTGCCCTAGTAGCCGCGTGGGGAAAAACCAAACCGTAGCACTGACAAACTCGTTCATGGTCTGCCTGTGCCTCGCGTCCGTCCATCGGAGAACTAAAACTTCTGCTTCAAAGCAATAGTACGAATCGTCATTCAGATACGGAAATGTCAAACGATCACGATCCTGATAGTATTTTTGAGGTCGAAGCAATAATTGGTGATTACGCCTCCAAATTCGAGCTTTATGAAGCGTGCACAGTTCGATTCACCCAACTAATCCAGGAAGTGTTGGAACCTGTTAAAGATGGAATTGTAAATGTAGAACCAAGGACGAAAACTGTTGTTAGTGCGCGAACAAAATTGGAAAGGAAGGCAAAAGAGGGTCTTCCTCTGGTAGGTCTCACCGATTATTGTGGAATCCGCATTGTTACCTACTATAAGGAAGATGTACTACGAATCTGCGAGATTATTGAACGTGAATTTGAAATCGATATAGAAAACTCTGTTGACAAGTCTCTTTTGTTAGCACCCGATTCGTTTGGATATCAAAGCGTCCATTACGTACTGGGGTTAGATCAAATTCGCGAAGGTTTAAGCGACTACAAAAAGTGCCATGGCTTTGCCGTCGAAGTACAAGTTAGGACTGCCTTACAACATGCCTGGGCGGCTATCGATCATAAGCTTAGATATAAGGCGAATTATGAGGTGCCCTCGGAGCTCCGACGAAGTTTGTTTCGCTTGAGTGCACTCTTGGAATTAGCCGATGATCAGTTCTCATTGTTAAGGGAACAATGGACCGAGCTAAAAGAAAAGTACGAAGATCAGTTTGCAAACCAGGAATTTGATGCGGAACTCAACTTGGACTCCTTTTCCAGTTACCTTGCCCAAGAAGGTCTGTTAAGCTACTACAGAAATGCAGCAATGGAGGCGGGCTTTGAAGAGTATGACATTGAGAACGAACAAACACAGAACGAATTGCAGGCTTATGGGTTATTGGAACTCCTAGTGGCGGCTGAAATGTCGGACGTTACTAATCTTAACGAAATTCTCGTTAGAGCGGAAGAATGGGAACTAAACTTTCTTAAGTCGTTTGCCGAAAAAACCGTAGAAATCGGGACCTGGAGGCCCTTCGCAATCCCACTTTTTGCCATGACGCTGGTTGTCACCAAATCATTGGAGAGATTACTAACTAAGCAAATCTTCTTTGACCTTAATTATTCATCCACAATTGATCGAG
>JANNJE010000124.1:0-2237 GCA_031405735.1 Armatimonadota bacterium
GCCATAAAAAGCACCGTGCGGCTTCAGGTATGCCGCCGGAACAAAGTTGAAAAATAGTTCGACTTGGCGTCGGAGGGAATCGAAAGCATCGGCGTATTCCGAGGGATCAATGGACCTCCTGCCCATCGAGAGTCGGTCTGGATAGCCAGGATGAATTCCAATTCGCACTTCAGCATCCATGGCTTTTCCGATTGTGTCTTGAGTGAGTTCCCAAGAACCAGCATGAACTCCGCAGCAGATGTTTGCCGAACTCGCATAAACAAGCAGTTGATCGTCAAATTCGAACCCTTCGCCGATGTCAATATTCAAATCAATTTGAATCGCTTTCATCGCTGTTCAGCCTCTGATTGAAGCATAGATTCAAACTGAACTTGACTGACAATTTCAAATCGAACTAGATCGCCAACTTGAAATCGAAAGTAGGCTTTTGCCATGTCTGCAATCACTAGCGGAGTGCGGCCAACCAGATTCCATCCACCTGGAGTAATCGTAGGATAGATACCGCACATGACTTCCGCAATTCCCACTGAACCTGTCGGAACTCTTGGGCGAGGGGATTCGCGCCTCGACAAGCCGGAGAGCTTTTCTGGCAAGCCCGACATATATGGAAATCCTGGCGTGAAGCCGATGGCTTCAACTCGAAATTCCGCGCTTGACATTTCTTCTTTGAATTCTTGACCCGAGAGATTCAAACTTTCGCATGCTGCCGTGAAGTCCTCTCCCAATTCCAAGCAAATTGGGATCGTATGAGTCGTATTTCCATTGTTTCGTCGGGGCAAGGAACAAATCGCTTGTTCAACCGTGTCAATGTCAGGAAGTTCGTTTGTGAAGAATAACGCCACTTTCCCAAATGCTGGCGCATAGTCAACAAGGCCTTTGAGCGATGAATTCAGCTGGCTGAAGTCGAATTCAGCCATATTGTCGGAATCAAGTTCCACAACATAAGCCAATTCTGCAAGCTGAGTTACGCGCATCGTCACTCTCATTTTGATGTCAATGCCAAAAAATCGCTCTCTGCATCAAAAAACGCGGATTTCAACCTGATTTTGCTTCTTGTTAGTCAAGAATTCAGTCTCTATTTTGCATGGAAGTTGTCGGTATTGAGATTTGCCTTTCAGAAGGTGTGCAGAAGCCCGAATACCAAACAGCCGGTTCGGCTGGCGTAGACCTGCGTTGTGCCCAGGAAGTTCGGCTTTCGCCAGGTGAGCGAGGGTTGTTTGGAACAGGTATTCGGGTCGCAATTCCAACGGGATACGAGGGCCAGATTCGTCCACGGTCGGGGCTCGCGCTAAAGTTTGGGCTTTCAATTGTAAACTCACCTGGGACTATTGACTCAGATTATCGCGGTGAAATTCAGATTTGCCTGATCAATTTAGGTCAAGATACAGTCGTACTGACAAGCGGAGAACGAATCGCGCAATTGGTGATTTGTCCAATTGCACGAGCAGAGTTTCAAGTAGTAGAAGCTCTAACAGAAACGGAGAGAGGATCTGGCGGATATGGCAGCACAGGAACGAGCTAACAATTTAAGACTCTGCGACAAGTGCTTTACTATGCTTGAGCAAGACGCCACGTTTTGTCCGGAGTGCGGCGCACCATGCGGAAATGATTTGAGCCATAGCGAGGGAAGCGATTCCGCCATCTACCCGGAGTTAGCTCGTGCAAACTTGCTGCGAATGCGCGGCGAATACAAAATGGCTGAAGAGGTTTGCCGCACGATCCTGAGAAGATATCCGAACAATACGTCCGCCGCAGGTCTGCTGGGAGATATTTCAGCCGAAACTGACGAACTCGAAGACGCCGTTCGATGGTACGAACTTGTGCTTGATTTAGCACCAGATGCCGATGCTGAACGAGCAAAACTCGAGGGCGTCCATCGTCGCTTGAAGGAAAAAGAAGCTCTTTCGACGGCTGAACAGCTTGGACTTCCGGCTTCTAAGCCAAAAGTCGGGCTCTTTGCTGGAGTTGTTTTGGCGTTGATCGGCGTTGTAGCTATCGCAGCATTCCTTTTAGGCCAAAAAACAGGAGCCCCAAAATCTCAAACAGGAAATCGCGTGAATTTGCCATACGAAGCCGGAACATTCGACCCTCGCCCGATTGACACTTCTGGTAGTGCTTCTGAAAACACTCCAACCTCGATAGCTGGGAATGCAGTAATAGAACGGCTTAGGTCAAGATCTCCGCTAGGTGCGCGAATCACTGACGCCTGGATTGACCCTAGAACGAATCATTTGAAT
>JANNJE010000125.1:0-2857 GCA_031405735.1 Armatimonadota bacterium
ACCCAATCCAAAATTCACAATCCAAAACCAAAAACCCAAAACCCAAAGAAAATGGATTCCATCAAATTCACCACGATCGCACATATGGGACGCCGGTTTCTTGTGCCGATCCAGCTTGAACAAGCCAACATGCTCTTGAAGAAATTGAGCTTGACTATCGAAGACAAAATCGTGGACTTTGGATGCGGAAAGGGCGAATTTTTGATCCGCGCCGCAGAACAATACGGATGCGAAGGCCTTGGGATAGATAAGAACCCGACCTTTATTTTTGAGGCGAACTATGCCGCTGAAAATCACAATGTCAGCGAACTTGTCACATTTGATCTCGCTGAAGGAAACAAGGTTTACAACGAATTGCATGGATTTACAGTAGGTATCTGCACAGGTGCAACTCACGCCTTGAATGGCTTCGACCGCGCCTTGCATATCTTCAATGAAATGTTGGAAGTTGGCGGGCGAATCTTGATTGCAGAAGGCTTCTGGAACCAACCTCCTCGCCAAGAGTATTTGGACCTTTTGGGTTGCGACGCATCGGAATTGAACTCGCACGAAGCCAATCGCCAAACACTAATCGAAAGTGGCTTTGAGCTGATCCACTCTATGGTCAGCACGATTGAAGAATGGGACTCGTATGAAGGCGATTATGCCAAGGCTGTATTTGATTATGTAAAGGAGTACCCGGATGATCCCGATTGCCCTGCGATGCTGAGCCGAATCCAAACCTGGAACGACGGCTACAAGAATTGGGGAAGAGACACGCTAGGGTTTGGGTGGTACGTTGGCGAGAAACGAGAAACAAGCTAAAATCCCAAAATGATTGGCAAAACATCTCTTGGTTCCCTGCCCTACCTTCGAGATTACAAATCCAAGCGAAGCTCAAGTTTTGATCGTCAGGGTAACAACAACGACTGGTTTACATTCAAGCCGGGTGATACGCAGGAGATTTTTACAGCCGAGAAACCTGGCTGCATCAAGCACATTTGGATGACGGTTGGCAACGGTGGCCATAATCATCTGCGAAGAATCACATTACGAGCATGGTGGGATGGCGAAACTAATCCCAGCATCGAAGTCCCTTTGGGAGATTTTTTCGGGATTGGGTTCAGTATTCATACGAATTTCACATCCCTCCCTCTGCAAATGTCGCCACAAGATGGCCGGGCCATGAACAGTTGGTTTCCGATGCCTTTCAATGCCGCTAGGATTGAAATTGAAAGTGAATGCCTCGAAGAATTCAACCTCTATTACTACATTGATTACGAAGAATATGAGCGGACGCATGATGAGGAGGTTGCTCGGTTCCACGCACAATGGCGACGACAGAACCCAACCGAAGGATGGTTAACCGAACGGTTAAACGATGAGAATTTGTTCGAGATTTGGGGACGGAAACCCAACGTGACTGGGGCGGACAACTATACAATCCTAGAAGCTGAAGGAAACGGGATATATGTAGGATGCAACTTAAATGTTGACGTTTTCGAACGACAGGGCAACGATTGGTACGGCGAAGGCGACGACATGATCTTCATAGACGGTGAACCGTGGCCGCCGTCACTTCACGGCACCGGAACGGAAGATTATTTCAATACAGCGTTCTGCCCAACCACGGAATTCTCAGCCCCCTACCACGGTGTAACCGTTTACTCCGGCAATTCGGACTGGCCGTGGAAGGATCGAAACTCCATGTACCGATTTCATATCGAAGATCCAATCCGATTTCGAAAGTCCATCCGAGTTACCATTGAGCACGGCCACGCAAACAAACTTTCAAACGATTATTCTTCAACCGCCTATTGGTATCAGTGCGAACCGCACTCAAAGTTCCCCGAACTCGTTCCCATCGAAGGCAGGGTGCCAAGGCCTATCGAACCTGAACCTGGGGAATAGATTTACGCTTGCCTCGGATACAATCGAACTGTGAAGCACCAACTCCGTTCTTTTTCGCTTCTGGCAATCTTCCTCATAGCATCTCACGCGATTTCGCAGAAATTCGTGACAGAAGAATTCGATGTAAAAGCCAAAATCATGCCGAATCGAACAGTTGAGTTCTCTGAATTCATCACCGTTCGCTACACGGAACGCCAACATGGCCTCATTCGCACCCTGCCATTTCGTACGAAAGGCTCAAAAGGAATTAGAGAAGTTCGTTACATTCTTGAAGGTGCTTCCGTTGATGGTGGGCCAACTCGAGCAGACGATAAGATTGATGGCGGCGATTGGAGCGTTCGCCTCGGAGATGGCAATAAGTGGTTGGAAGGACGCCATACATTCGTGCTTCGCTATCGGGTTGAAGGAGCACTTACGGATATTGACGACGACGGTTACAAACTTGGTCCAAGAACCGAGTTCTTCTGGAATATGCTGCCAGCCAAATGGCGAACAGATATCCCAAATGCCACGATTACCATTGACTTTCCTGAGCCAATCAATGATAAGTACGCTGCTCGCATTCTATTTGGAGAACTAGGTACAAAATTTGGCGTACAAGTTGAAAGCGACGGCAAGATCATTGGTGATCCGAGTTTGCTTGATGCCAAATTTACGTCGAAAACACGGTTGGTGTATTCCATCAAAAAGCCAAATCAGCCGGGATGGACGACAACGGTAATTCTAGGTTTGCCTGAAGGCACTATTGAAAAGGGCGAAGCCAACATCGTTCCTATTGGGCAATCCAACGATGAGCTTCGAAACCAGGAGGTTGAACGTTGGGTTCAACAGGTTCAAGCAAAGTCGAACCCTATAGGCGCACTATTTCCCGCAATTCCCGCAATCCTTGCATTCCTGCTGTTCAAAAAGAAACTGGAAAAACCATTGGTCGTTCGCTACGACCCGCCAACAGGAATTTCAGCGCCTG
>JANNJE010000126.1:0-11575 GCA_031405735.1 Armatimonadota bacterium
CCCGATCAAGCTAAAGCACGACTAGCAAAAATCGAGGCGGCAGGTTGGAAGTACGTTCGCTTTTCGTGGATGGGCAGCATCAAATCAGGGTTCGGACATTACTACCGAATTCAAGGACCGACATTTCTCATCGAATACGACAACACTCAAAACAACGCCAACCATGTCCACGCTGTCTGGCGAGACTTTAAGGGCGACTTCGGTAGGGATGCGCTGGCGGAGCATTACGAGACATCCAAACATCATCGTCACTAGAGATCAGCATTTCATCCGATCTTGATTCTTGAATCTGATGCGAAAAACTGGTAGAGTTTCATTTGATGAATACCTTCAGTTCAAAGGCCACGATTGGATTCGTGTTTCTTGCCACGATGTTAACTCTAATTGGATGCAGCGCCCAGGTCGAAAACACGACAACGCCGTCAAAGGCCGGATTTACCAACATTGTCCTAACCGACGACAAGACTTCCACAACCTCTGATGAGGCGTTCAATGCCAACACACCTGAGATTTTCGTCACGTTTGGGCTGAGCAATGTTCCGGTTGGCGATAAGATCAAGGGTGCATGGGTTTGCGAAGAATCAAAAGAGGCTCCGCCGAATTACGAAATTGACGCAGCAACAATCGTGATTGGGCCCGGAGTCAACAATGGTAACTTCTCGCTATCGAAACCGAACAAAGGTTGGCCGGCTGGAAAATATCGAGTTGATTTGTATTGGAACGACAAAGTTGTGGAATCGGTGAAGTTCACAGTAGGGCAGTGATTTCTCAGACTTTGTAGCAAGCACTTTCGTCGGTCGGCCCTTCTAGGTTTTGCTCGCAACTAATGAAAATGTTTGCGGCAATCTGCGAATCAAGTCTGGTGGCATATTCGGAAAGCGATCCCAATACAGATCGGGATGCTCCTTGAAAGCTTCTATTTTCAATCCTGCATTGAGGATTGCCATGATTATTTGATCCATTCGCCAAATTCGTTCGTATTTGGTAGCATGCTCCTCAACAGGCTTTCCAAGATCGCCGATGTACGTAGTCGGCCAACCGAATGATGCAACTGGCTCTTCGCTAAAATAATCCCCATATTCTGGGTCCAGCACATAGTGATCGTCTTCCATGGTCCAAAGGTCGGAAACTGGGTGGCCTTCAAAAATGTATGCTTTCCCGCCAAATCGCAATAATCGTGCGACGACTCGCGCCCAAGCTTCAATGTCCATAATCCAGCACAAGGCTCCACGTCCGGTGTAAACCAAGTCCGCCGTTGCATCTAGGCTGGAAGGAACCTCCAAAATGTCTGAGCGTATCCACGTTGCAGGTGCCCCAAGTGCATCGCTCTTCTTGCGAGCCACTTCAATCATTCTGTCGCTGATATCTATTCCAATGACTTCTTTGGCGCCTCGATTCCAAAGAGAAAGAGTGTCTGTGCCGCCCGCGCTTTGAAGGTGAATTGCACGGTTGCACCATTGGTCGAGATCAATCAGAAACTTCATTTCAGGGGCGCAAAAATTCTGCCCACCACCCCGAAGAAACTCGATCCGCTCTTCGATTCCTTCTTCGTAAGATTGCGCACCTTCGTTCCAACCCGCGCGGTTTGCTTGATGCAAGTTGTGGATATTCGAATCTAAGTTCAAAATTGTGAAACCCCTGGTTCAAGACTACCACTTGATGCTAGCGTGGAAATCTCTAGGGGACTACTGCAATGCTTTTACGTAGATTTACACTAAAGCAACAAATGTTTTCCTCACAAAAGAAGGATATCGTTTGGGGCATGGCGTATGAGTAATAGCGGCACAAAGATGTTGATCGCACGAGGACAAAAAATGTCAGCAGAATGGTATCCAGTTCAACTTGCAGAACGACTTCCTTGGCATAGGAATTTTGCGACACAGGCAACTGCAACGGGGGGAAAGTTTGGACTTACCGCCGACCAGGTAACTCAAATTCGAATAGATGAGGCTGAAATCGGGATTGTCGCAAGCTATGTTGACTCTGTATCAACGTTTTCTAAAGCAGTCAAATCTTACGAGAGCATTGTTCTGGAAGGCAACATGAACGCGGAAATGCCAACGGTTCCAACTCCGCCGGAAGCCATTGTCGTCGCGTTGAATGCCTTGCCAGGGATTATGGACAGAACTTTGATCTTAGGAGGAATTTTGAAGGCCTCGCCTGAATTTACACCCGAAATCGCCCAGCATTATGGGGTATTCGGCTCGGAAACGCCTCCTCCAGGAACGCCGTCGCTGGAAATTGAAGTCTTGTGGCAATCAGAGATACGATTGATACTTACCAAATGCGGCTATGCAGTCATTGCAATTGATTCCCGCAACGAAGCCGGGGAATGGGTTCAAATTGGGGTTGCTCCTGCGACAGATTATATTGACGACCGCCGTCCCCGAGTCATCGGTCAACCGGAACTTAGGGAATTTCGAGCGCAAGGCATTGTCAACGATGTCCGAGAAGGGGCTTTGAGCGCGGTAGTGAGCGCCATGACCATGCCGTAACTTGCTTTGTTAGTTTTAGCACTTCATTTGAGAGTGCGTCTGACCCTATCTGCGCGCTCGCAAACTAAACTCTCGGAACGACTTTTAACACCAATTTTTCGGTTCCGCGAATAATTTCGATTTCGATGGACTCCCCTACTTTTTGCAAAAGCATTACACGGGCGTAATCAATTTGATTTCGGATTTTTCTTAGGCCAATTCTAACAATCACATCCCCGGCAAACAAGCCAGCTTCAGCTGCAGATGATCGTTCGGTTACCTCACGAATCTCAGCGCCTTCCGGCTTTGCATCAGCGAGCATAACTCCAAGCGCAGGAAAGACTACTTTGTGATCTGGAGACAGAAATCCGTCAATAACTCGGCTCATTGCAGATGGTCCGAGAGCATAGCCGACTGTAAGTCCGTTGGGGCCGTATTGCTGTGGTATGGCGTCCGAGCTGATCTTTGAAGCCGATGATTTAAGGCTTGGGGCTGGTTGATTCGCACCAGCTCTCGAAGGCTCAATGGTTGAAACGGTAGCCGTTAGGAACCCTAATAGTTCGCCTTTTCGGGAGAATATCGGCGAGCCGCCGATTCGTTGCATGGGAACTTCAAACCTGAGTTCAATGAGAGGCACCACTCGCCGTGACTTTTCTAAAATTCCAGGCCGGTCTACACTTACAATTTCAGTTGCGATGGCACTGCCGGGCACTAAAGCAAATGCTGAATCCTTTGCGGCTTCTACCTCATCTGCAAGGGTTACTGCAATGAATCTTGAGGATGATCCTGGCTCGACTCCTAGCAACACCATCTGCGTGGAAACATCAACTGCCTTTACGGTTAGCTGAACAAGCAAGCCATTCTCAGTTTTCCCAAAAAGAATGGGGAAATTGGTAAGACTTTTGTGCGCAATAAAAAGGCCCTTGGAGTCAATGCAGACTGCAACGCCTTTATCTGAACCGCCTTGTTGAATCGTTACGATAGAGGGGCGCGCGGATTTCCAAACTTCTGATTCAGCAGTCGCAACCCGGCCAGCCTGTTGATTTACAGTCAATAGCGCGATTACCATTCCAAAAGTTGGAGTGAACATCATTTGATCCTCGGGCGATACATTACCCGCCTGTCACCATGCTACTTGTATCGGTTACTTCAATCGCCTTATTTGCACCCGTCATCGAGTCTCTATCGCTTCCGATCAGAACGATTCCAGAATCTGATGAAACTCCTGATGGTGCCATTGCCTCTATTGGCAGTCCGCCTCCGCCTAATGCTGAGGGAGTTGAAACTGCAACGGTTTCCATGGCTGTAAGCGCAGACTTGGCTGCAGGTTCAGATTTGACAAGCAAAACAGTTCGAGATGAACCGCTGCGACTTGCATAGTTCGGTTTCCTGTTTGAGTGTTTGATTGCTGGAGCAGAGGTCGGATTCTCAATAATAATTGGTTCTGTATCTGGAAAATCTGGGAACACATCTTGGATCGTTGGATTGAAGTCAATCGCCACATCCGGTCCCTCTTCTTTCACGATCGAAGCACCCATGAGCGTCGGCTCCGTCAAACGGCTTGACCGAATCATCTGTGAACCAAAAAAAGTAACCGCAAGAACGGCTACAGGCACCCACGCAAGTTTCCACATCGGCTGTGAAGAAGTTGTTTTTTCACCAAGTCCGGTATTCAAAATCGCATCGCGAAGCCGCTCGGTTGAAAGCTGGCACTCAGGCACGGGCAATTGCTGCAAATTCAGTTTGATGTTTCTGAGCGATTCGATCTCACGAATGGCTTCATGCGAAGTTTCTCGCAATTGCTCGATTCGGGCAGAATCATTCGTATCGCCGAACGCGATCTGCAAAATTTCGTCTTTTTGGCTTCTTTTCATGTTACATTTCACCTAGCAGAGGTGCCACCCGGTCCCGTAATGCTCGTCGTGCTCGCAATACGCGAAGTTTCGCACCGCCAACGGTGCATCCTAAAATCTGTGATATATCTGTGTATTCTCGTTCCTCAATGTCTCGCAAGATGATGGCCGTTTTGTGGTGGATCGGTAATGCGTTCAAGGCTCTCCGTAAACAGTCCACTCGTCTTTCTTGTTCCAGGTTTTCGATGGGATTCTCAGTAAATCCTTCTGTCATCCAAGTTAACGATCCAGCAGCTTCTTGCTGTTCTAAGTTTTGGCGCCGATTGGCCATTCGAGCATGGTCGGTGCAAAGATTTGTCAAAATTCTTAAGAGCCAGGTCGTAAATTTCGCCTCGTCGCGATATCGGTGCAGGTTTTGGTATGCACGAATAAAGGCTTCTTGAACCAAATCTTCAGCATCGTCCCTTCTCGGACACATTTGGTAGGCAAAGCGAAAAACGAGCGTTCGATGCCTTTCAAATAGCATCTCATAAGCTCGATAATCCCCTTCTCTCGCACGAATCACGAGGGCGTTATCGCTGTCCACGTCTACGGCATTGTAGACGGGAGAAACCGCGGCAGTGCTGATAGCTTGCATCTCGATATCCTTTTCTGTATTTTCAGACGTCAAGTTCAGCCTCGGGTTACGATAGTTTCGGGAAAAGTCCCAATGTTTGTATGAGTTGTATAGATTGTATGGATGGGATGGATGGTAGCACGTCAAGATTTTGTCGTTTCAGGATCGAAGCAGGCAGTAAGCGTTGTTCGGCAATCACCGCTGATACAACCCATACAATCCATACCACTCAAACAACTCATACCAGTCATACAAGGTATACGACGCCATTCAAGCCCGTTTCGTGCAGTATACGTTGAAATTTTAAGTCTCTTGAACCTATTGGCCGCATTAGAGGGACGCATTTCAGTACATTTTCAAAAAACCATTTGTCTACTAGCAAAAAAAAAGTGTACTGTACTTATTGGGAACCAAAGTGACACCAAAATCAGTCACCGCTATTCAGTTCGCACTCGCAAGCTTTTCAGCGTTGTCTCTCGTGCTGATCTGGAACACATACTCAGACCTTCTTATTCCGAGAAATCTGACAAATGAATCTAGTCGTAGGTCGCTTTTAGCTTCCCTAAACGGCACCCAATTTAAAGTTCCAAACTCTGATTTGTTTGGAAAGAGTATCACTCGAAAACACAATCGTACAATTATTGTGCTTCCCGGCTGTAATTCCTGTTCTGTTAGTTCAGATGGCGGCTCAAAAATTCCAATTATAGTGCCTGGTGCAATTTACTATACATCCGACGATGCTGACGTGGATAGACTTCGTAAGCTGACTAAGGGCATAGACGGCTTTGTTGTTCTTGATAGTCGCCGGAATCTTGTTAATGCCCTGGCTTACGACATAGCACCAGTTCAATTTGAACTCGATGACAGCTCAAGGATCAAAGGAGCACGCTCGTGGCCATAAGCAAACGAGTTGCTTTTACTCTTCTAGAGATAATTGTTGTCGTTGCAATCTTATTGGTTATTGCATCCATCATTTCCCCTGTAATTGTCAAGGCAGCTCAGGCAGGCAAGGAAACAGCGACCAAAAACAACCTCCATCAGATCTATCTCGGGCTGATGCTATATCGGGAGAAATATGATTCTAAAGTTGAATTCGGTGCCACAGTTGATATGGGCCTTCCCGTCGGCATGGCAAGCTCTCCCGCCTACCTAGAAGTTGTCAACGAAAAAAGAACTTGGAGAAGTCCTTGCTGCTGCCACAAAGATGGATCAACAGGCTTCCCTGATTATACGACATATTTCATTGATTATTCAGACTTTTTCACTGATGAAGACTATTGGCTTAGATATGTAAATAAATATCAATCTTCAGCCGTCATGGTTGCTGATTATCACTGCAATCCTACCGATTTAGCCCTTTACAGTCCAGTAGAACCCATAAAGCTAATTGGAGTACGGCTGAACGGCAAAATTGAAACTCGAGTGAGAACGGCTGATCCGGGACTGGTTCAAGAGTTTTGGGGTGAATAAGAAATCGCAGTTTGATAGGTTTTTCAATCTTTCCGTTTAGGAGACAATTATGAAACATATTCAACAATATCAAAGGGCAATGACCAAGGGTTTTGGCCTCAAATCTTGCCTTTTGGCCCTTGCCGCAACACTGCTTGTTAGCGGCATCGTTGTAACGAAAGCAACATCCTTTCCCTGTGGGCTTGAAGATGGTTGCTCATCATCCGAGTACATAAATACTCATTACACTTGTTATACTGCTATCCGGTGCACTTATATATATCGGAAGTGGTGCGGCGTCCAAGGAAAATGGTTGTACAACATAAACGGCACTGGCCCTGTAGATTCAATCTGTTCAGCAGACTGCGCACAAGGTTCGACCTGCATAGCTGAGCCGCCACCTTAGACTTGATATATGACATTTGCCAAGCTGAAGTCTAGTGAACCTAAATTCAGCTTGGCATTTTTATGGGACAATTATATGACTTCAAATACGAAAACTAATCCAAGTAGAGTGCGATTGTTAATCGTTGGAATTGTTTTTGTACTAAGTTACTGTTCTTGGCAACTGTATTTGTGGATGCTAAGAAACGAACCTCTTGATAGTGCTGCGCGGAATATCTTGAACGCATACCATGCCAATGATGTTGGTACGCTGTGGTTCTATTCATTTTCAGGAGAAAAGGAAGCTTATCCCTTGAATGAAAAGCAATTCGCGGCACTTTTTACAAACTATGTTCGGCCCTCGTTGCAAAGTCTTAAAAAGAAAAGATTCATTGGCGATTATATTTACAGTGGCCAACAGTACGGGGCAACTCAGTTTTACGAAGTCAATGGCCGCGAGCTATTTTTGGACATTGTAGTTCTGAAAACTAGAAACGGACCGAAGACATTCGTTGTAGGCCCCGCTATTTTGCTCGCGATGAGTCAACGGCATGGCGATTCATTCCTATCGTCTTCATACAGAATGCAAACCTGGGGACCGCTAGCAGATGGGATTTTGAAGGACAAGGAACGCTTAAAATCCTTTGGAATAACTGGTTACGTTGACATGCCGCCCGGTTCGGCAATAAAGAGCTGGACCAAAGTAGAGCGCATGTTTAGAATCAAATCCGGGGAACTTCCCATGCCTGTTCGGGGCAATTAGGATTTCGATAAAACTTCTATACAAATCCACCACAATAGGGCATGGCAACGATCATTCGTGGCAACGAGGATTCCCCATCCGCCTTGATAGGTAAGCAAATCGCCATGATTGGCTACGGCAACCAAGGCAGGCCGCAGGCGCTCAACCTGAGAGATTCGGGGCTCGATGTCATCGTCGGGCTGTACCGGGAAAGCCAAAGGTGGGAGACTGCAGATACGGATGGTTTTCCTGTTTTTGAAGTACAAAGCGCCAGTGACCAAGCTGATTTCATCATGCTTTGCGTTCCAGATGAGAAAATGGCGGCGATCTATGCGGAGTCGGTTGCCCCAGTTCTAAAATCTGGAAAGGCATTGGCGTTTTGCCACGGATTCAACATCCGATTTGGCTACATTCAGCCGCCAAAGGATGTGGATGTAATCCTCATTGGCCCTAAAGGCACTGGTCCCTCGCTTCGGGCAAACTATTTGGCGGGAAAAGGCACTCCAGCATTTGTTGCTATTCACCAAAATGCAACCGGGCAAGCCCTAGAGTTAGCTAAATCATACACAAATGCTGTTTGTGCTGCAAAATCCTTCTTGATTGAAACCACATTTGCCGATGAAACTGAGGCAGACCTTTTTGGCGAGCAGACGATCCTTTGCGGTGGGATTCCTGAGCTAATCAAAAATGGAATAGCTGTTTTGACAGAGGCAGGGATTTCGCCCGAAGTTGCCTATTTCGAGTGTTTGAGCGATGCCAAACTTGTACTCGATCTTCTCTATGAAAGAGGCTTTGAAGGAATGAGACGCGCGACGTCTGCAACTGCTCAGTGGGGCGGTTTGACTGAGGGGCCAATAATTGTAAATGAAGCCACCAGGGAGAGAATGGAGCAGGTTTTAGCGCGAATCCGTGACGGATCGTTCGCTAAGAACTGGATGGCGGAGAGCAAAGTGGGTTCACCAAATCTCGAAAAACTCCGAAATGATGAGGCAAATTTGCCGCAAGAGGCTGTCTCTAAGGCAATTCGGAGTTCGTGATTCGGAGGTCGCGATTCGCGAATAACCAGTTCCGAATCGCGTATGATAATGCCATGACGATTGCTTCACTTTTACTCGGCCTTGTTCTCCAAACTCCTGCCGTAGGTGCATCTCCTGTTGCAAAACCGGAGGATGTCGCCACCCAAGACGCCATCATCAAGTCGCTTTATGATGTGATTTCCGGTCCAGCCGGACAAAAGCGGAACTGGGACAGGTTCCGATCATTGTTCGCTGCAAATGGACGATTGACGGCCGTTGTAAAATCGAACGGCGAATGGGTCGCAGTTGGGATGACCCCCGACGACTATGTGAACCGATCCGGCAAAGTCATCGAAGAGCGAGGGTTTTTCGAAAAGGAAGTAAAGCGGAAGATTGACAACGTGCAAGGCATGAGCATGGCTTGGAGCGATTACGAATCACGAATGAAAGCCGACGATGAAAAACCGTTCCAAACAGGGACGAACGCAATTCAGATGTATTCAGATGGGAAGCGATGGTTCATTCTTTCCGTGCTTTGGCAAGCGAAGTAGGCGCTCTACTCCCTCCCCAACCCCTCCCTCATTTTTCCTTCGTCAAAATAAGGGAGGGGCTATAAAGCTTCGATCACAACAGCCGTAGCTTCCCCGCCGCCAATGCACGGTGAGCATACTGCGTACTTTCCGCCGCGCCTTCGAAGTTCGTGTAAAGCCGTCAAGACTAAACGCGTTCCCGTCATGCCAATCGGATGCCCGAGGGCAACAGCGCCGCCATTTACATTCAGTTTGTCGTAGGAGATTCCAAGAGTATCGGCATTAAACATTGCAACGACAGCAAATGCCTCGTTAACTTCAAAGAGGTCAATTTGATCTGCAGACAATCCTGCCTTTTCGATGGCGGATTTCATAGCGACAGCAGGTGCAGTTGTAAACCACTGAGGGTCTTGTGCGTGGGTTGCATAAGAAACCACCCTACCAATCGGCTTCATGCCATTAGAATCTGCATAGGCTGCGCTCGACATGACCATTGCAGCCGCGCCATCATTGATAGAGCTTGCGTTTGCTGCAGTTGTAACGCCTTCTTTGTCAAAAGCAGGGCGAAGGCCACGCATCTTTTCGCGGTCGCCACCTTTGCCTGGGTTTTCATCTTCTGAAACTACAATCGGGTCGCCCTTACGTTGAGGAATCTCTACTGGGACGATCTCATCGCCAAATCTGCCCGCCTTTTGAGCCTCTTGCGCTCTTCGGAAACTCTCCGCTCCAAAATCGTCTAGCTGGTCCCGCGAATAGCCCTTCTCCTTCGCGCAAAGGTCGCCGCAATTTCCCATGTGCACGTTGTTGTACGGGTCCCATAGCCCGTCATTGATCATGCTGTCAATTAGTGTTCCATTCCCCATTCGGTAGCCGGCACGAGCTTTGTCGAGTACGTAAGGCGCGTTCGACATGCTTTCCATTCCACCAGCGACCACCACATTAGAATCTCCCAGTTTGATCGCTTGAGCAGCGAGCATAATCGCCTTCATTCCTGATCCGCAAACCTTGTTGATCGTCATGCAAGGCACGGAATTCGGGATTCCAGCACCGAGCGAGGCTTGGCGTGCAGGGGCTTGGCCCATTCCTCCGGTAAGCACGCATCCCATGATCACTTCGTCAATTTGATCAGCGCTGACTCCTGCCTTTTCCAGTGCTGATTTGATGGCAATAGAGCCGAGTTGGGGAGCCGTAAGGCTGGAAAGAGAGCCAGAAAACGCTCCGATTGGAGTGCGTACGCCTGAAAGAAACACCACGTTGTGCATAGTGTGATTATGGAAGATTTCCCGGGCCAAAGGAACGCAGGCTTTAGCCTGGTTAAGGATACATAATCATCTAGCAAACACCATGGACATTCGCGCTTCACTCAAAGGACAATACTCCGCCGGACTCAAGATGCTTCGGGAGTGCATCGAGCTCTGCCCCGATTCAAATTGGACTTCTGGCGTGCACCCGCGTAGTTTCTGGCGAATTGCTTATCACGCCATATACTACACTCACCTTTACATGCAGCCTGATCTTGAGTCGTTTGTGCCGTGGAGCAAGCACCGGGAGCACGTTCCTGTGCTCTGGGAATCTCCGGACGTTGTGGAGCCTTACACGAAAGCCGAATTGCTGGACTATCTGGATCAAGTTGCAAAGGCAGTTAACGATTCTGTTGATAAACTCGATTTGGATTCGCCTGAAACCGGTTTCCATTGGTACACAAACATGAACAAGCTGGACCATCAAATGATGAATTTTCGGCATTTGCAGGGACACGTCGGGCAGCTATCAGAACTCTTGATGGCGGAGAATGTTGATCTTGAAATTGATTGGGTAGGGATTTCGCGGAGCTGAGTCTAGCAAATTACTGAAACTGAGATTCTTGTGGCTCACCGGACCTGGATGCGGAGCTTTGGTCGCAGTACTTGAACAGTTTGCCTTCAAGTGGCTCCGCGCTCCATTACAACCCAAAACCCAGCAATTTTCTACTAGTAAAAACCAACAACGCCCGTTATACTGCGTTTATGAGCGGAAATTTGAATTCACATAAGAGCTACTTTGCACTATTAGCTGTAGTATTGACTGTTTGCGTTTCACTCGTGATTAGCCAAAAGGCAACTTCGCAACTGGGAACTAGTAAATCGTCGGTTATGCTTCAGCCGACGTCCCCCGGCATGAGCCAATCCGGCCACGCCAACATCAGTGGGGCTTTCAGGGCGAACCAACTCAATACTAACGGCCTGCAATTGGGTTCAACTGCAACTGCAGGCGATGTACTCACGACTGACGCAAGCGGAAACGGAACTTGGCAACCTCCTCAAACGGGTCAATCTGGCACTCCACGAGTCTATAGATGGGCAAAGTTCAATACTTACGATCAAACAGGCTGGGCGATGGATAACGATGCCAGCCTGTTTGGGGGAGTAAATCCATCAAGCTGGACTGACAACAATGCGACTGCTAATATGATGAGTACGAATTCAGACGTGCTTCGAACCCTCTTGACACATAAGGGCACGATCACGTCGC
>JANNJE010000127.1:0-1335 GCA_031405735.1 Armatimonadota bacterium
CTTGCCAGCATTCGCACATCTTCCAGCACTTGGCCCTGCCCTGCGCCCGCCTGGACGATAAGACCTTGCACAGCAAACCTCTGCAAATCGCGGCGGAGGGGAATGGAACGATTCCCTGAACCAATGTCCGAAAACACTGAGCCGAGAACCGTAGAAAAATGCTCGTCAATCGAATAGCCGTTTTTGCTTCCGTTCCATTTGAATTGATTTTCAGCGATTCTGCGCAACGTGGCATCGCTCATAATCTGCGCATACATCATCGCCTGATTTGAGGCAATGGTCTGTCGTAGCGGCGCGTTGTAGCCTGCCATGGCTTCGTCATTTGCATCTGGCGAAAAGCTGGTCATGACGCTTTCCGGCCAATTGAACGCGCTTGGGGACAAGCAATATCGAACGATCTGCTTGACCGCAATGCGTTGCTCTTGCGCTGAAACTGGTGCAAGAGTGGCGCCCGCGCCAGGATCGCCCTTGAAGCTCCGGCTGGCATGGATTCCGCCAACAAACCGTGCCATGTTCCTGCCTTCGCGGAACAGCCTTCGCATCACGAGATTGAGGAGGTCAGTCCTTTTTGAAAATGGCTCGCCAGCTTTGGGAAGTTGAGTGATTGCGTAATTTTCAATCCGCTTCATGGCTTCCAGCATTTTTGTTGAATAGGTGAGCGGGTCTTTGCCGAAATCGTGCCGAACAACTGCTGGATCCCAACCGTCCGCACTTTCGTCGGTCATGTAGCGATGCCCTGGAGCTGCCGACTGCCCAGCGATCTTTGCAAGAGCGTGCTTTTCTGCCGCAGGCGTTGTTGCGCCGGGAATTTCCGAATAACCGTACTGAATCGCCCATTTGTCGTATTGGCCGATGCCAGGATCAAAGAAGACGCCTTTTCCTTTGAGTACAGCCTGAATATTGACAGGCGTGTAGTCCATTACAGAAGAAGCAACGCCTCGATTTCGCATCAAATTGTCGTTTGCAAGTTCAGCTGTCGTGTTCAAAGTTGAGGCGATAAAGTTGTGCCTTAGGCCGAATGTGTGGCCGATCTCGTGAGCGACCGTGGTTCGAATAAAGTCCTGAACGTACTTAGCGGAACTCACGGCAAGGGTTCCGCCTGCTGTCAGAGCCGCCCAACCTTCTGCAACAGATGCAGTCTTTTCCTTCGCATACGAACAGCCGATGTTCGTCCAGCCTAGCGAGCGGAGCTTCAGGTTGTAATTTGCCTTTGCAATCGCCTCGTCGCCATCCCAAAGGTAGTTTTCAGGCAGACAGTTTGCCGGATGCTTGGATTCGTGGCTTCGGGTGAAGACTTCGAGAGCTCGATCCAAATTGTTCGCTGGCGCGGCAATT
>JANNJE010000128.1:0-4872 GCA_031405735.1 Armatimonadota bacterium
CAATTGCCACAACATCTCATGATTCATTTCCATGACTGCTTCGTCCCGCCAGAAACTGCTGAGTTTCGCTTCAATGACTTTCCTTCTAAACGGTCTCGCAACTTTTTCTCAGCCGAGGCCGAAAGACGCTGAACGTGCTCCAAAATCGGTCCCCGGACCCCGCTTGGAAGATATAAATACCGTGTGTTCGTAATGGCGTGCTGGGGCTTCCATCGCCGCTTATATGGTTCGTCGCCACGCAAAAAGTCAAATGTCGTGCAACCCTCTTCAATGGACGACCGAATGAGATCGGCAAGCAAAATTGTTCCCGCAGATAGCGATTTGAAATTCGGATTCATACCAGCTTGATAAAAGAACGTAGTACAACCAAATTTCATTCCATAAATCGCTGCGATAGGCTCATCGCCTTTCAACAGCAGACGCAAGCGGAGCGAGTCGGTTGCCACCGAAAGAGGCGCCCAAGTCCGATGGAACCGTTCTCTTCCCATGAATGCTCCTGGCTGGCCGCGGCTTCGCCATCGTGAGGCGTGAAGTCGAAAGAACGCATCTATGCAGTCTGAAATATTGTCGCGATCAGCTGAGACGATTTTCAAATTGCTCTTCGATAAAAAATCATTTTCAGCCCTTCGACAATCGGTTCGCAAGCTCTTTCCAAGAGTTTTCAGATATGCATCGTAGGTATCTGGCAGGTCGAGGGAGAGACAGGTTGCTTGTTCGAGTACAACTAACGAAATTGAGTCTTGAAATGGCAAGATTCCTTCTCGAATTTGTTGAAAATCTACTGCATTCTCGCCATTTTCTCTAAGCCTTACGACCAACGGCTCAAATACATTCGAGCCGTTTCGAATGATCGGATGCAAGTAGTCCGACGGCCCGATTCCCATGCTCCGATAACCGCCAGCAATTCCCTTTTTCCCAACAAGTGGAATTGCCCCAACAAGGTCATTGCCTTCGCAGGCTTTCGCCAAAAAGATTCGGCGTCTCTTGCCCAGCGTTGAAGACCAAGATTGAAGCCATTCTAGCGTGTGAAACGGCGTTGGAAAGGCTGAATCTACCAGGAGTTCGTTCCATTCGCCTCGAAGCCGCGACATCCACTCATTGCCCTCTTCGATTTCAATTCGGATCACCTCTCATTGTAGCCGACAGGTACAATTGAGGCATGGCAAAGTGGAAAGAGGGTGACAAAGTGCGAATCGTCACTCGCCCTGTAACAGAAGATGATCGCAAAGCGAATCGGTATTTTGATCACATGGCTGGAGTAACTGGCGTGGTTCAGTACATTTATAAAGAGGGCTTGATTTCGATCCTGGTTGATCCTGGAACTCTTCCGAAAATCAGTTCCGAAGTCCACAAGTATGCATCAACACGGATGAGAACCAAGTTCATTGAAAGCATCGGCGAAGAGCAGCGAAAGACTTTGACAAGTGAAGAGCTAGCTTTTCCTGTGAACTTCAACTTGCTGGTGTCTGACACCGACCTTGAACCTGCAAAGGCATAATCAAAAATGGCAGTAAAAGATTCTTCATTCGACATTGTCAGCAAGCCTGATATGCAAGAGTTTCGCAATGCAGTTGATCAGGCTCAGCGAGAACTCGACAACCGTTACGATTTCAAAGGCTCGAAATGCGAAATCAACCTTGAGAAAGACAATTTGACGATCCTGGCGGATGACGAATTTCGATTGCAGCAGCTTCAAGATATTTTGCTTTCTAAGTTTGTTAAGCGTGGGGTAGATATGCGGTTTATTGAGTATGGCAAGGCCGAACACGCAACTGGACTTTCGCTGCGCATCAAAGTCACTATTAAAGAAGGGATTTCTCAGGACCATGCCAGGCCGATTATCAAGCAGATTAAAGACAAGGGATTGAAGGTTCAAGCTCAGATCCAGGGCGACGCGATCCGCGTGACTTCAAAGGACAAGGACGAGCTTCAAAAGACCATCGCGTTTGTAAAAGGGCTCGATCTGCCGGTTCCTGTAACGTTCACCAACTACCGCTAGAGCAAGCTATGCCCATAGTCGAAACAACCATCCACATTGCTGCGCCCATCGAAAAAGTGTACGCAATCGCAAAGGACAACGCCTCTTTCCCAGAGTTCATGAGCGACGTGAAGTCGCTCACGATTGTCGAGAACGACGGAAAGAGAGTCGTAAGCGATTGGGTGGGAGTTGTGCCCACTTTTGGACTCAAAGTTCGCTGGACGCAAGAAGACATTTGGAATGACGCCGCGCATACCTGCGAATTCAAAATGCTCAAAGGCGATTACGACAAGCTGGATGGCTCGTGGAAATTCGTTTCAGAGGACGGCGGCACGCGGTTCGACAGCGTTGTGGATTACGAATATAACGTGCCTACTCTTGGCGCTCTTGTGAAAAAAGTGATCCATAACATCGTGATCAAAAACATGGAGAACGTCCTTCAAGCGATCAAAACTCGCGCCGAAGCCTAGTTCTCCAAAATGCTCAATTGGCTCCTCTGCGCCAATGTAATTGGATAGGTTTGCGTAGTGCCTTCCGTGCGATTCCTTACATTTTTGTCAGTATTCCTGCTCGCCGCGCTCTCTTTGGCGCAAAACGTTCCATCTGTAAATAGCAAAAAACTTGCGAAGCCACCGACAATAGACGGAACGATAAATGCCGAAGAGTGGGCGGAGGCGGCAGTTTTTTCCGGCTTGAAGGATCAGCAATCTGGAGAAACGGCGGAATTTGGTGAGTTCTGGATCGGGTACGACTCCGAAGCCATTTACTTCGCTGCGCGATTGAAAGACGCAACACCCTCCGCGATCAGGGCTCTGGAATATCGGACGAACGTTGGCCTTTCAGGAGATGATAACGTCACGTTGATCTTGGACCCAAGCGGCACACTTGGATCGTACAGTGAGTTCAGCATGAATGCGGCTGGCGGCTCAAACCTCGAAATTGCAGGTGGAAGGGCGATCAAGCGAGAGTGGCTCGGCGATTTTGTGACAAAGGGGAGAATTACCGACACCGGCTGGGAGGCGGAGGCGCGAATTCCATGGAAACTCATGCAGCTCCCTTCAGCTGGAACAAGAAATCCCAGGTTCAATGTGCAAAGGTATTCAACTCGCACACAGAGGGAATCGGTGTGGGCGCACTTGGGAGGGCCGACCTTTTACTACGGCAATCTAATGGGTGTCGAGATTCCGAAAATGCCCTTCGAAAGAAAGCTAAAGTTGCTGCCATACGGTTTCCTTGGACATGAGGAAGAAGAAGGCGCGATCCTTGATGGGGGCCTCGATTTTAAGTCCAGTTTGACCGAATCAATCGAGTTCGTAGGCACCATCAGACCCGATTTTCGAAATGTTGAAGGCGACATTCTATCGCTTGATTTCAGCTATCTTGAACGCCTGCCAGAAGATAACCGGCCATTTTTTCAAGAGGGGGCGCAATATTACGGTTCGCTTTTGTTTGCTCCGCAGCGAATTGAGCGGTTGGATGCCGGAGCCAATGTATATGGACGATTAGGCGACAAGATAACGTTTGGCGCATTGGCAACGACACTTTTTGGTGATGAAGTTGCAACGGTGGGCACGGCCACTTATGAAATTGACCCCAAACGAGTTCTACGAATTTCGAATACAAGCCTTTCCGGCGATTTGCGCCCAGACAACAACGCCACTCTCTTTCGCTATTTCGAACGACAAGGAAGCATTGGCTATGGCGCCCGATATATTTCGACAGATGACGAAGTTGACGGTACTGGTTCAGGGTTCGACGCAGAATTCGCTTATTCCAAAGGGCCGATCTCCGGCCACGTTCAGTACTTCGATGTAGGCGAATTGCTTCAACCCAGGCTGGGCTTTCTCCCTGAGCGCGACTATAAAGGCTATCAATTCGAGGGAGGCATTGATAAGCAGGTGGAAAAGGGCTCGATAATGGAATGGGGAATTTTCGCGGCAACATCGGCATTCGACCACCAGAACGGCGAGTTCTACCGATCGAGCGATGCGCTCTTCGGTTCGCTAACCATGCGAGATGGATTGGACTTCGATTTTGGCTATGAGAAATCAGGGTTTGAAAAGAACCGTGATCACATGTATTTTCTGAGTATTGAAAAGCCGCGAAGGGATGTATATCGTCGCGTGCAACTGGATTATTCATGGGGAGAATTTGCAGGCGAAGAGTACAAGAACGCATCACTCACGTGGCTTTTTCGACCAAAAGACAAACTTCAGTTTGCTCTGAGGCACCAATGGGTCTCTCACTTTGAGGTTTCGGAACAAACGATCCTCACCACTACGTTCGATATGGGTAACAACCAATCGGTAAGCGGACGAATCGTTCGTCGAGACGGAGATTTTGGCGGCTACTTCTCGTGGCGAAAGAGCGGCAATGCTGGCAATGAGTACTTCTTGATTTTAGGCGATCCGAATTCGCCGACGTTTCGGGCGAGTTTGATTCTAAAAGTCGTGATGCCTTTTGATCTGAAACTTAGGCGCTTTCAGTTTCCGTTACTTCGGATTCAGAAACTGGCTTTGAAACGGGTAAGGAGCGAGCTAAGACGTAAAGCCTGATACCCCTGTTTGCGATCATTGAACCAACCCCTGCCATAACAAGCAGAAGTAAGATCCGAAAAAACACGGCCATCAACGATTGTCCCGCCAGAGCAAAATCTACTGCCTTCTCCTTACCGATTCCGATGGCTTGTTCAGGCGGAACCGAAAACAGCTCGAAAGCAAGTTTGAAGGTGAAAAACAGCAGTGAAATTCCAAAAACAAAAGTTAGAAACCCAAGCAACGTGCCAAACCAATCTGAAGAATGTTGCCTTTTCATTGCCATTGCCTAACTTCCATGTTACCGCTGTCGTTTGGGAGTGCGCGGGCTTGACCGCGCTTTAGTTACGTTATTCGCGA
>JANNJE010000129.1:0-1293 GCA_031405735.1 Armatimonadota bacterium
AGTTCCTCCTTTGCGTTCAATCGGAGATTGCCATAAGTACGTAAGTTGGCAAGCGTGACATTTTCAATCATATTCAACGACAGGTGCAATCCAAGCCCTTTTCTATCCTCGCTGACGTAGGCGATACCTAGCTTCATAGCCTCTTTGGTGCTGTTGATTTGGCAACTCTTGCCTTCCAATTTGACAGTGATACCGCTTGTCTTTCGTGCGCCAACGATAACTTCTGCGAGTTCGGTTCTGCCTGCTCCCACAAGCCCTGCCAGTCCTACGATTTCACCTAGGCAGATTGATAAACTCCCACTACTGCCACAGTTGACTTCAAGTATCGGGGAACCTTCCGCCGGAAATGCCTTTTCAGGAAAAAAGTCTTTTAACGGCCGCCCGACCATAAGGTCGGCGATTTCTGAGGGATTCGTATCGCTGGCGAACAAAGTTGTGATCTTTTGGCCGTCGCGAAGAACGGTTATCCGGTCGCAAATTGTGCAAACTTCGGCCAGCCTGTGCGAGATATAGAGAATTGTTGTGCCGCGCTCTCTGAGTTTAGCAATCAGCTCAAACAGCGATTCGGCTTCGGGATCGCTGAGCACGGCGGTCGGCTCGTCCATGATAAGAATCGAAGCGTCAACGGAGACCGCCTTAGCAATTTCGACAAGCTGTTTGCCTGCGATGGAGAGATTTCCAACTTTCTCCGTCGCGGAAAAAGATGCATGAATTTCAGCCAGAAAGCCGTTCGTTTGCCGGACCATTTCGGAGCCATCGAGCATTCCTCCTTTTGTGATTTCCCGCCCTAGAAAGACGTTTTCAGCAACGGTGAGCTCGTCAACCAGGTTCAATTCCTGATGGATCATGGCGATGCCTCGCCGGAGTGCGTCTCGAACTCCAGAAAGCAGGACCGGATTTCCATCAAGAAGAGTCGTTCCGGAAGTGGCATGGAGCACGCCGCTCAAGATCTTCATGAGGGTGCTCTTGCCAGCACCGTTTTCGCCAACGATTCCGTGAACTTCGCCCGGCTCAAATGTCATTGATACTGAGTCAAGCGCCCGGACAGCAGGAAACTGCATTACGATGTTCTCGACTTCGAGCTTTGGCACAAGGCGTATTCTATCCCACGATTTTGGGAGTGCGCGGGCTTGACCGCGCTTTTTCATTTATCATCATTAGTATCAGGTTCAAAACAGTGATAAACCACATGGCGGACCCCGGTTGAGCCTGGCAGAAAGGTCGCGGCCTGAGCCGCGGAGTTGGTCGAGAACATGATCAATGGCCGGTTTGGTTGCCCACGAGGGAGCGCCT
>JANNJE010000130.1:0-3340 GCA_031405735.1 Armatimonadota bacterium
TTTCGCGCCGGCCGGCAGGGGTTTCTCCAGCCGCGCCGTCGTGACACCCGCGCAAATGGATGTCATTTTCACAACTGGTGTAAACCAGCCTGGACCGGGATTACTGTCATTCCCAATGGAACCCTTGCAGACGATTCCGGCAAACTATTCGATCCGAATTGACTATTCAATAGACTGGGGAGCTGGCACTCCGGGGCTAGGTTCCCAAATTCTCCGCGGACAATTGTTTATGCCCGATGACACACGTCGCCGAAGACGAATTCTAGGAAACGTCGCGATTGCTCCGGACGGCATGATTCACGTGGTTCATTCTGACCCCGATATTTCAACGCCAGCCCAAAACACAGGCGGATGCTATTACGCATTCCAGGAAGAGAAGCGGGGCGAATTCAAGATGCGAAGCCGTTTCGAGCTATATCGAGAGCATTCCTTCACCCTAAACCAAGTGGGTTCGACAACTTATCAAGAGACTTTCCGAGACACCGACCCGCTAACTCAAATCGTTCCATTTCTTGGCGGAAGGTTCCAGTACTTGCGATTTATCGGCCCGCCAACGATTCATAACGGAGTCGTTTATGTTCCTGCTGGCGGTCAGAAAGGGTTCATTCCGAACACGATTCTATGCGCATTCCGCGCAACGCCTCCGATCCCGGAAGTCGTGGTTGGCGATATTACTGGCAATTTCACAATTTTGCAGCCAGACTTGGCTCGGAGCGACATTAAGAATGCTCCTAGCATCTTTTCTCAGTTCTCGAATTCAAACTTCACATACGAAAGAACTAGCGGCGGATCAAGCGGCGTTATTCGATTTGAAAATTTGATGAACGTTCCGCGCGGATTTATTGGAAACTCTTTGAGCCTTAGCCAACCGCTGATTCTGCGAAGAAACGGACAACCTGATCTGCTAGTCGAGCCTTCACTCAGTGGTGATCGTTGGAGTCCGCTGCTGTGGTATTCCGTTTTCCACGGCTGGGACGGCGACGATGGCACGGGTCCTGTTCTTTGTACTGGCGACACGCTCTTCCTGTCTGGAAAATCAGCGTTACCATACTTCATATCTGTAGTTGGACCCCCGATTTTCCCTCCTCCTACGAACGGCCTTTTGACTGCGATGTCTGCTGAAATCGCTCCAAACGATTCGTACTTGTTGCCTGATCCGCAACGAAATTGGCAGAAGCAAGTATCGCAACTAAAAATTACAGGCAGCTTCCCTGGGCCGAACCCCGATATCACTGGTAACCCGGCGATTCGTTGGCCGCAATATGCTGGCATGAAGAATTTTGACGACTTCCGAGTTCGACTTCTTCAAACCGTTCTCGGTCCTTCAACAGCTTCATTCGGCGTTGTGGGCGGCGACAATGTATTGGCCAGCTGGAGCGAACTTGGCCTTTGGGCGTTTAGCAAAGCCGATTACTTGATTTGCGACGAAGGTCGTTTGGCTCGATTCGATGGCAGCGGCAATCCGATTTGGACTGCTGACGCGGCGATTAAATCAAGTCAAGAAACCAATATCGGAACTAGCGGAGAAACCAAACCGCTCGTTCGTCCTACGAGAGCCTACGTGCTCAATGACCGGGAAATGATCGTATGCGATACAGGGGCGAATCGAGTGATACGTCTCGATATCGGCGGTAGGGAACTGAGGTCAATCTCAGGCTTCAATCTCGACCTCGTATTTAGGCCGGACGGCTATGTTGATGGCGCACCAGCCCAACTGCGCGAGCCTCGCGACGTGATGACTTTCACTACGTACGAGAACAACCCGACGCAGCTTAACAACCCGCAGCCGCGGGAATACTGGATTCACTACATCATTGCGGATTCGGGCAACAAACGACTATTGGAAGTCATTGACCGCTATCGAGTCAATCCACTAACTGGTCGAATTGAAGGATTGATCACGCAAACGGATGGCTCGCCTGCTTCGAGCATTTTGTGGTGGCATAGCCCCTCGACCCTTTCTGGCAAGCAGTTTGATTACAACGGCTTGGCAAGAACCTTTGTGGAGAGCCAGGCTCTGCCAGGAACGGGCAGTTGGGTTTATGCTGCCGGAATCGGCTCTGCAATGCCTACACGGGTAGACCTTGGTTTGGACGCCCCGACGAACGCGCTTCCTCGGGAAGCCAGTGAAGGAAATGGCGGCATTGTTGTCTTTGATGCGAATTCGACGCAGGTTGTTAACCAAGTTGAAGTTCAAGGATTTGGAGCTAACGTTTATTACGATCCGGCACTGGGTGCGTTCAATTCTGCTGCAACCTACTCGCGAACAAAGAAGCTTGGCAATCTGTCGTCCGTTTCTATGCGAAACGTTGCAGATGTTGCATTTGGCAATCGGGTTGCAATCATGTTCACGGACTCAGAAGGAGTATGGGAGATCATTCAGCCAGTGGCCAACGGTCCTTGGATTGTCCGCTGGATGTTGCCTCGTGAGGCGTATCGCTACCTACGAAGGACAGGCACCTTCATATCCAACACAAATGCCTTGGATATGCGGGCTACCTACGCAAAGCGGCTTGATTCGGGCGAGGTCTTAATCGTCAGCGGCTATGTCGGGCGAACACTTGCGGGCTTAGATTTCAAAGGTGAAGTGGTAACTGTTGATGGCGATTTCGACATCACCAACAACAATAATTTGCCAGGGTTCAGTTTCTTAAAGAACAATTTTGGATTTTCTTCGGTCAGCGTGAAAGCTGAGTTACCGCCAATTCAAGGAGCGAGGGGATTGGTTGTTCCAGTCTTTGCGGATCGAAGATGACAATGATTTGGGATGTTTATGGTGCGAAAGATGCGAGCTAATTGGAAATCAATCGTAGTAGGGCTTTTAGTGGCAGCAAGTGCTGTTGCGGGTTCTCAAGATTTTCCGGGTTTGAAGGGCGGTTCCGCTCGACTTGGTCGGAATGCGGCGCCCGCTACCAGTGGGCCGGGCCAAAGCAACCTTGGTTGGTGGAGACCCAACCAACTTGACGGAACGCTCACCTCGGTAGTAGTTGATAATTTGGATCCGATACAAAACAGCTCGACAGCCCCGGTACCCGTGCCTTGGCAAACTGTAACAGACATCGGAGAATGGGCTGAGAGCCCATACGTGCCTGACGACAACCAAGACCCTGCTGTGTTTCCAGCCTATCGGTACCACTTCGGGACGGCTGCATCGCTTAACGTGGCGCAACCCCATGTGCCGTTTAATGCAGCGGAACACGCCACCTGGACATATGAATTTGATACCAACAACATCGGCAATGTGCCTCGAAACTACGCACTCTACGTGTGGCTTCCTATTGGGCCCACCCGGCCTGGGCTTGGCGCGTCTCGATACACGATCCGGTATTTCGTTTACCAA
>JANNJE010000131.1:0-2339 GCA_031405735.1 Armatimonadota bacterium
GGTTGGAATTAGAAAAGCCTGCTTCTTTGGACGAAGCCAACTACGGGCAACTATATAATCAATAATAATTCAAGTTGTGAATAATCATCGTCAAAATATTCAGTTTTATATTGGATTGGATTTTTAGCTCTATAAGCAATATCAAGAAGAAAAAATGGAATATCATTGCCATTCAAATTACGGAAATTTAATTGATCCTTGTATCACCACGCAAGTTTCGACCAGAAACCCACAACCTGGACTTCCTCGCCGTCCCTTCAATGCTCAACTGATACGACCGTAGGCGGTCGTACGTGCGAACTGATTCTTGGAAAATTTGCTTTGCCGATGCATCTTCAAACTTTGGCGGGGCGGGACGTGCCGTGAATTGATTTACGGACTTTGCCCCTTTCGGAATTAGGAGAGCATTGGGTCCACCAGCGGCATAGGAATAGGTCCAATTGCTGTATGAGTCCGTTTGATTGAGAGCAACACGAGTCAATCGGCCTGCAAAATCAAAAGTCAATAGTAGCCTTGCTTTGCTGTGCGCGTTGAACGCCGACAGCGAACTTCCTGCCCTGTCTCGTTTCAGCGTCCAATCGCCCATCTTTGCGAATCGCGATAGCGTGTTCCTCAAACCAGTTCCTGAAAAAACGCATGAAAATGGCTCGCCTAGATTCCCAATCGCATATTCTGCCCTTTCGGAAAGAGTGCCCTTGGGCATGCTCCGCCGCCTGAGAACTTCATTCCATCTGTGATCGAATGCGACCATTGAGCTTCCCTGGAGCCGGTAGCTCCGGTCGGTCGCGTCAAATTCGCCTTGAATCGGTTCCTTGAGCCTAATCAAAAGAATTTCCGGCTTTTGAAAACGAATGGAAGCGGAAGTTATCGTCTTTCCTTTGTCAAGGCTGGTTTCAATTCTCAGTTGAACTGATCCTGATTTCATCGCATCAATTGCCACGGCGGCACGATCAACAGTTTGAGTGAAGACAGAAGATTGCCCAGCTACGGCCAAAATGAGTGCGGAAATCATATTCGATAACGTACCCGTTCAGGCCTTGCCAAGTCCCGAAGGTGCCCGATTCTTCCCAAGCAAGCCAGCCATCGCGGCGAGAGTTGCAAGATATGGAAGCGCTTTCCAGAATTCGGGAGGTAACTTCGCACCCGCAAGCTCCGTTCCTTGAAGCTGAATTTGCAATGCATCAAAGAACCCAAAAACCAAGCAGGCCAACAGTGCTGGAATCGGGCGCCAGCCTCCTAATATCAGTGCAGCTAGGGCGATGAATCCTCTTCCGGCGGTCATTTGATCCACAAACGAGCCAGCCGAGCTAACGATCAGCGCACCTGCAATGCCACAACAAACACCCGTCATAACCAGTGCTTTGAATCGTATCGCAACGGGTGAAAGCCCCATTTGCCTCGATTTATTTGGGTCTTCGCCGACTGCCTTCAAACGAAGACCTCCCCGAGTTTTCTCCAAGATAATCCATGCTATTAGGGGCGCCACGAGAGCGATCGCAATGTACAAATTCTCCACAATGTGTGGAAACCTGGAAGAGCTTTCTGTCGAAATGAACCTACGATCAACAAAATTGCTCAAGCCAAAAGCGAGAGCATTGACAGCCATGCCGCTCACAATATGGTCAATTCGGAACGATTGAGTTAACAGGAAGTGAACTAGGCTCATCAAGATTGAAGCCAAAATTCCAGCTGAGACGCCGATGTAGGCGTTTCCTGTTCGCTGGCTGACCAATGCAGTAATCACGCAAGCAACTAGCATTTTCCCTTCGAGACCAATGTTGATTACCCCCGAGCGCTCGCTAGCAAGCCCGCCCATCGCTGCCAAAATCAGGGGCGCCGAAAGTAGCAACGTGCCAAGAAGCACAACGTAAATTTCATTCATGGTTGCCTTCCCTTCGGTACCGAATCGCCGCAAAAACGATGATGAGCAAAGCCAAAACAATCCAGGTTATGCCTTTTGGGATTCCTAGAATCTGAATGGCAGATGAGCCTTTGTTTAAGATGCCGAAAAGCAGCCCGGAACCTAACATTGCTAAAGGAGTCGCTCCGGCAAGCATCGCCACACCTAATGCATCAAATCCGAATCCGGAAGACATTCCATGAAAGAATCTGTGCTCGAAGGCGAGAACAAGAACTGCGCCGGTAAATCCCGCGACGGCTCCTGAAGCAAGCATGGCTCTCATGATTGACTTCTTCACATCAATCCCGGCGAATTCTGAAGCTTGCGGATTTGCGCCAACCATTCGCAATTCATATCCTTCAACTGATTTCTTAAGCCAAATCGAAAACAGAAAGAGCAGCCCGATTGCCATTGGCAAAGCTATATTTAGTTGCCATTT
>JANNJE010000132.1:0-10049 GCA_031405735.1 Armatimonadota bacterium
ATTGCCAGAGGTTGTCGAACTAGGACAAGGCGGAATGATGGAGATTACGCTTCACCCTGATTACGCCAAGAACGGTTGGATTTACCTTGGATACACCGAACCCGGCGGACGCGGCGGAATGACGAAATTTGTGCGAGGGAAACTGCGCTGGAGTGGAAATCAAGCGACTTGGCACAGCCAGCAGACTATTTTTGAGGTTGATAAGAAATTCTACACAGGTGCTGGAATCCACTTTGGAACTAGAGTCGTTTTTGACGGCAAAGGACACATTTTCCTTGTTGTTGGCGAGCGAGGCGGAAACATGCTCGCGCAGCAACTAGATAACCCATTTGGAAAAATTTATCGGCTAAATGAAGACGGAACCATCCCTGCCGATAATCCGTTTGCGAAGGAAGGCGCTAAGTCATTAATGATTCCTGGCGGAATCTGGACATACGGTCATCGAAATCCACAAGGTCTAATCTTCGATTCCGAGGGTCAACTTTGGGACACCGAACACGGACCACGAGGCGGCGATGAAGTGAATTTGATCACCAAAGGCACCAACTATGGTTGGCCAGTTGTCGCTTATTCGATGAACTACAATGGTTCTCCGTTCAGAACGCCTTGGCCAAAGGATGGCGAGAAATTCGGCGTTCCTGCATTTCGCTGGCTCCCAAGTATCGGCGCATGCGGAATGGATTTGCTAAAGAGTGACAAGTATCCTCGCTGGAAGAACAATCTACTCGCTGGCGGTCTGTCTGGAGCCAATGTAGACCGGTTCAAAATGACCGGGCCAAATATGGTGGAGCATGAAGAAATCTTGCACGGCATGGGAAGAGTTAGAGACGTTGCTGTTGGGCCAGATGGGCTGATCTATGTGACTCTAAATGATCCGGACAAGATCATTCGTCTTGTTCCAGTAAGGTAGAACCTGCATAGCATGAACGGTCCAGTTATCGAGTGCGTACCTAATTTTTCGGAGGGCAGGAATCTCGAGACAATTCAGGCCATCGCGAATGCAATCAAGCATGTGGAAGGCGCGAAGTTGCTTGATGTTGATCCAGGGCAATCCACAAACCGAACGGTGTACACATTTGCAGGTTCGCCACCGGCGGTTCTAGAAGCAGCGTTTCAGGCCGCAAAAGTCGGAATAGATTTGATTGACATGCGGACTCACAAGGGCGAACACCCTCGTTTTGGTGCGCTCGATGTCTGCCCCATTGTCCCTATAGCGAATTGCACAATGGAAGACTGCATTGCCTGGGCTCGTGAACTTGGAAAGCGGTTTGCAGATGAACTCGGGATGACGATCTACCTCTATGGACATGCTGCAACCATAGATGCCCGAAGTGACCTGAGTTTTGTGAGGAGCGGCGAATATGAAGGACTTGCTGAAAAACTAAAGTCTTCTGATTGGTCGCCTGACTTTGGCCCCGCTAAGTTCAACCCAAAATCTGGCGCAACGGCAGTTGGCGTACGCCAACTTTTGGTTGCTTATAACATCAACTTAAACACGACTTCAACTCGAAGAGCGAATGCTGTCGCATTTGATGTTCGGGAGCGAGGCCGAGTCAAGCGCCTTGGCGATCCTCTAACTGGCGAAATCGTGCGAGATGCTCAGGGCGAGACCGTCTATGAGCCAGGTGAACTGAAGAACGTCAAGGGAATCGGATGGTACATCCAGGAGTATGGGATTTGTCAAGTTTCAATGAACCTCACAGACATCTCCGAAACACCAGTCCACATTGCATTTGATGCTTCAGTTGAAGCGGCGGATTCTAGAGGAATTCGGGTTACTGGTTCAGAGCTTGTCGGCCTCATTCCGCTGTCCTCGATGCTGGATGCTGGGCGGCACTTTTTGCGTAAACAGAAACGATCCGCTGGTGTTTCTGATTCTGAGCTCATTAAGATTGCAGTCCGTTCGCTTGGCTTGGACGAGCTTTCTCCGTTCGATCCACAAAAGAAAATCATCGAGTTTGCCCTTCAAGATTCGGGGTTAACGAGATTAGTTAACCTTTCGGTTAAGCAATTTGTAGAAGAGACTGCAAGCGAGTCTCCTGCCCCCGGAGGAGGCTCGATTGCAGCAACAATGGGAGCGATGGGTGCCGCGCTTGCAACGATGGTGGCAAATCTTTCAAGCCATAAACGCGGCTGGGACGAGCGCTGGGAAGAGTTCAGCAATTGGGCGGAAAAGGGAAAGGCGTTTCATGATCGGCTCCTCCAATTGGTAGATGAAGACACCGAAGCCTTCAATGAATTGTTGGCGGCATTCGCAATGCAAAAAGCTACGGATGAAGAGAGGAAGGCTCGGTCACAGGCCATTCAATCTGCGACTCGCCGAGCGATTGAAGTCCCATTGGAAGTGATGCAGACAGCCATCGATTCGATGGAGGTGATTCAAGCGATGGCAGAAATCGGGAATCCAAATTCGGTTTCCGATGCCGGAGTTGGAGCTTTGGCTGCTCGTTCAGCCGTGCTTGGTGCCGCGCTTAATGTGAAAATCAATTGCGCATCGCTTGAAGATAAGGTGTTCGCCGAGCAGGCAGTAACGAAAGCGAACTTGATGGGTGCTGAGGCTGAGAAGAGGGAGAAGGACATTTTAGAAATCGTAAATTCGAAACTCTAAATTCTGATAAGTCTTAAACTCAGAATCGGACTGTAGAAAAAATTCTGTTTGGGATTCTGGCACCACCTCCAGGGTGCATGGTTGGAGACGCTTTGAACCTGGGGTCTCTCAGATTCAACCCCAGGCTATTCAGATTCAATCCCTCTGGGATTTATTTCTCAGCTCACCCCGAAAACACCATCGTTAGTTACCCGAAATGCGGAAACCAATATCCTCAAACAAGTTTCATAATAGAACCAAATGAAAGGCGTAATTCTCGCAGCGGGCAAAGGCTCCCGACTTTTTCCAATTACCCGCCACATTCCGAAGCCTCTGTTGCCGCTTGCGAATAGGCCAACCCTCGAATACGCCTTCGATCGTTTAAAGGAAATTGGGATTACTGAAATTTGCATAGTAGTAAGCGAAAACGAGGCTCAAATGCGAGAAGTACTCGGCGATGGATCGCAATTTGGAATCCAGCTCGCTTACGTTCGACAGCCTGAACCAAAAGGGCTTGCCCATGCTGTAGGTTTTACGAAAACGTGGGTTGGTGGCGACGATTTCGTGCTGTATTTGGGCGACGCAATCTATGAAGAAGGTTTTGCCGAACACGCCAAAAAGTTCAAGGAATCTGGCTGCGCAAATCTGAACATCGTGAAGCCTGTTCCCGACCCAGAACGCTTTGGTGTTGCCTATGTAGAGGGAGATCGAATCGTAAAACTGATTGAAAAACCGAAGAATCCAGAGTCCAAACTTGCCATGGCAGGAATGTACTTCTTCGGTCCTCAGATTTGGTCAGTATTGCCCGAACTTCAGCCAAGCGCACGCGGGGAGTATGAAATCACCGATGCCATCCAGATGCTCATTGATCGGGGCGAAACCGTGCTTGCCGGTGTCTATGAAGCGACGTGGTTTGATACTGGGACCCTTGATTCATTTCTAGCTGCCAGCTCATTCTTGACTAGTGGCGAAAATAAGGTTGGCGCACATGCAGTCGAACTTGGTGAAATCGGCGGAAATGTTGTGATCGGAGAAGGCGCGCTTGTCGAGTGCCTGTTTATCGAGGATTCTGTTGTCCTTCCGGGGGCGATCGTCAATGTCCATGGTTCGATCAGCCATTGCATTTTGGGGGGCAAAGTGCAGATTGAGGGTGACTGCAAAAATGTGATTGCCTGGAATGATGAGAGAGCATAAAAGCCCCCTCCTTTGTCGAGGAACGAGAAAGATGAGGGGGTTGGTTCCGAATTTCCCTTTCTCCCTAATCCTCAATATTGGAATCTGCTCGATTAGGGAGAAAGGGGTAAGGGGATAGAGGGTTGCTAGTATCCAACTTATACAATTCCAATAATCGTTTGATCACATAAAATTCCGAGAAATTAAATGCAGACCAATCTTGGTATTTTCCGGAGAACCCTCACCCCCTGCCCCCTCTCCCTCTCGCTGCGCTCCTGGTAGAGGGGTTAGATATCTGGGTTCTCTAAGGTTTCGTCCAGCAAGTGAACTCTTCATTCTCCAGTCCGTTTGAATGAATATGAAAGCCATTCTTGGAATCGTCGGAATTGTCTCAGTCGGGAGCTTGCTTGTCGGTTGGCAGCAAACTCGTCCCCAACATGGCAATCTCAAGGTTGGCGACATCGCCCCAAATTTCAAACTCAAATACCTGGGTAAGAGCGAGTACTTCGAGCTCAATTCCAACTTCTCCAAACGCGCAACGGTGCTCATTTTTGGCAGCTATACATGACCGCCATTTCGCACCCAGGCTGGCGTGCTCAATACAATGTTCGCGACATACAAAGATCGCGCTGATTTCAAAATCGTCTACTTCCGAGAAGCGCACCCTAGCGATGGCTGGCAGGTGCAGCAGAATCAAAGGCAAGGCGTGATCGTAGCAACGCCAAGGACTTTGGCAGAACGTGAAAAGGCAGCTATGGAATGTTCTGCCCACCTAGAACTCAAAATTCCGATAATTGTTGACAACATGGACGACAAAGTCGAAGCAGCCTATTCTGGTTGGCCGGACAGAATTTATGTGCTAGATAGGGCCGGCAAAATCGTCTACAAAGGCAATCCGGGGCCTTCCGGTTTCCGGCCCTTTGAAGCGGAAATGGCGTTGAAGGGGATTTTGAAATACAATTGTGACGAAAGGAGCACGGAAATTATTCTCGAATGTTCCGCCGGAGGGCAATCGAAGATCGGGACGCAACCCGGTACACGGAATTCATTCCGCAAAAACCTCAACAGTTATTTTGGAGTTCTTAGACGAATTCCGTGGCTCTCAATCTCAATCACACCTTGCCGATAAAGCGTCCCGATCAGCTTCTTAAACGCGCTCTTGCTCAATCCAAATTTTCGGTGGATTTCTTCGGGAGACGTTTTGTCATTAACAGGCAGAAATCCGCCTTGCGCTTTCAGCGCCTTCAAGATTCGGTCGCTCTCACCGATTACCGCTACATATCCTTGCGGTCGAAGCGACACAGCCACCTTTTGGTCTGCTTCGCGAATATCTTTCACATAGGCATTGCGCACATCGCCAACCCGAAGCCGCTCATGCCACTCATCCCGAAAGAGCGTGCCGCGAATCCGTTGATTGATGATCACGCTCAAAGAGTCCCGATTGCAAGAAGCAACCATGATCTTGATGGGTTCGCCAACCGTCAATCCCTCTCCAGTAGGCTGAAGATATTTCGAAATTTTGGACGTGCTTACAACACGTCCAGATACTTGGTCGAGATAAATTCGTACAAGAATTCGGTCACCTGCCGTTAGGTCGCGCTGCTGTTCTGAAAATGGGCAAAAAAGATCTTTGGCAAGTCCCCAGTCTAAGAATGCGCCTGATTCCGAGACGGAAACAACTTCCAGTAGCGCAAATTCGCCAACTGTTGCAAGGGGCTGCTGAAGTGTGGCAACTGGGCGGTCTTCCGAATCGGTGTAAACAAAAACGCCAATGCGCTGTCCCAGTTCGATGCCATCTGGAGTTTGGTTGTTGGGAAGTAGTACGTCGTTTTCGCCATCGCTCAAGTAATAACCGTGAGGCGAATTCCGAACCACTTCCAAGCTTTGATACTCGCCGATGCGCATTGATATCATTGTGAAGGAAATTCGCTACCAACACATTGATCATGCCGTTTCTTGGGCTAAATCTAACCTATTGCCCCAATTTGCCATTATCATCAAGAATCTTAACACAAACTCTAGAATTAGAAGATAGAGTTTGTTTCAGAAATGACTAACATCCTTTTCGTTTGCATTCATAATTCCGGGCGATCTCAAATGGCCGAGGCCATGCTCAATCACATTTCGAAAGAGCATGGTTTCAACGTCCATGCCGAGTCCGCAGGAACAGTCGGCGGCGCGAACCTGAATCCAATTGCTGTCCAGGCTATGGAGGGAATCGGCATTTCGATGAAAGGGCAGTTCCCCAAACTGCTTAACCCTGAGATGGTTGAGCGAGCCGACCGCATCGTCACCATGGGATGTGAGGTAGATGCTGATGCTTGTCCCGCAAAGTTCTTAGCGACAGAAGATTGGGGACTCGATGATCCGAAAGGATTGGCAATTGAAGAAGTTCGTGCAATTCGAAACCTTATCGAATTGCACGTTCGGAAATTGCTGCATAATTTGGCGCCAGAGGAACCGATTAGCTAGGCTAGAATGATCATGCAGAATGGCGGAGGAGGTGGGATTCGAACCCACGGTGAGTTGCCCCACACCGCATTTCGAGTGCGGCGCACTAGACCACTATGCGACCCCTCCGCCGGAGATTATGACACTCCTTGTTGGCGGTTAGCAGTTGGCGGTTGGCGGTTGGCGGTTTTTGGTTTTCGGTTTTTGGTTGCATGTGGTTTGCAAGTGGTCGGCATGTTGTCTGCAAGTTGCATGCATGTAGTTGGCATGTGGTCTGCAAGTAGTTGGTAAGTTGTTAGCAAGTTGCTAGGGGTGATTCGATAGCCGCTTACTGCCAACCCTAAACCCCATACCCAACACCCCAAAACTCTCCCCTAAGGCAACCCCGAATCATGCCGAACCTGCATAATTCGCGCCAAATTCATCAGGGCCTCTTTCTCAGAAAACGGTCCTTCAACCTTCGATACTTGCACCAAGTATATGCCTGCTGCCGCATTTTGTAGTGAAGGGCGAACGCGTCCTTTCGCAGGAGCGACCAACAGGTAAGGCGCCTTTCTTGAAATGGACGCTGCCAATTCGACAGCTTTCGGACCTACAGTTATCCCATGGATCTTTCTATCCCAATCGAGAGCTGAATTGAAATATCCCGAACCGGAAAATGCCAATTTGTCCGATTCATCCGCAAAGTGCCTAACCATGGTGTCGGCTGATTGAGACCATTTCTGGGCTAGAGAATTATCTGCAACTAGGGAAGAATCCCTTAACAGACGCCCGTAAGAAAGGCACAATCGAATGGTCTGTGCCGTTAGGCTTTGCTGAACCGTATCCAAGACTTCGGGCAGTTCAGCCGCCTGAATACCAGATGTTTCTGGTGAGAAATGCCCTGGCACCCACACTCCAGGAATGTCACTGGCAAACAAGAATTCGGCGCGAGTCAGAATTTGCAAACCCATTTCAAATGCATCAGAATCTCCAGTCGCTAAAAACCGGTTCAAACATGCGTCCGACATTGCTAGGTAGTCGCCAAGGTACGAATCTACCGGCTTCGATTGGCTCAACATATGGGTCACATCGTCACTAAATCGAAATGCCTGGATTGCATGCCACATCGAATCAGCTTTCTTTAGCCGTTCTGAATCATTCAGAACGAACGCCGTTCGTTGCAGCCTAGCTAAAACATTGCACGCAACGTCACAGAATTTTCGAGTTGAAACATTCGGTTGGGGCGGTTGCGCCACCCGAAGTATTTCCAAAATAGCTTCGAATCGGTTCGAATGTTTGGACTGGGCATCGCCGCGAGGAAAAGTTACCGTCATCATCGGGTTGGTTTCAACCCGCAATCCCATAGAGTCCCTTGCAAATGTTCGATCTTCATCAACTTCGAGTGTTTCTCTAAGTTTTCGAACCGAAATGCTCGAACGAGAGCTCCTTCGATTCAGTTCCTCGTCGCCTATTCGTGCCGAGGACGGCAGGTTGTCCTTTGAAAGCTCATCAGTCAAAAAATCAAATGTCCTTCGTGCAATATCCAGGTAAAACGGTTCGTTCAACAAGATTCCGGCCTCTGCGAGAACTTCCATCATTTCCGCATTGAGAACGGCGACTTTGTCAAATCGAGTTCCCTTTCGGCCACCCATTTCAGTTTGATAGAAGAATCCACCGTCCAACCAATCCACCAAATTCCCGCGAACTAATGGCTCAACAGCCGCTCGAAATTGGTCAAACGCACTTACATACAACAGAAATCGCAGTGCGTTTGGGTTTGGCATCATAAACCCTCTAGAACGAAATCCGCCGCTTTTGGAATCTATCGCACGGATGCAAACTGCTAATTGCATATCAAATCGTGGGCTCGCACTAAGCGAGGACTGAAGTAAAGCCTGCGCCATTTCCGCTTGGCGAACTCCGACGGCGGGTTGATCTGATCCGGGCTTGCCTGATTCTTCCCAGTTTCGAAGAGCGGTTTGGAGCAGCGACGTAAACTCGATCGAGTTCATCTGCGGACCGTATCCAATTGTTCCTCCATCAAAGTAGGGTCTGCCTTCAGGATCAAGAAAGACAATTTGAAATCCGGGGTCGTGCATCTGCCGAACTTTGGAATATGGCAGAAATTGACTTCGCCATTGCGGCCGCTCGTCTAAATCTAGTCGAATGCAAACCATGTACCTGGCCAAGAATGCCTCGACATCAGGATCAGAAAGTGCATCTCGGTCGCACTGCCTTCCCAACGCGCTCCATTCCGTGCCCATCATCAAGAGAATTGGCTTATTGCTGCTTCGGGCAAGTTGAAAAGCCTCCAATCCGAATAGGTGCCATTGAACCTGCTGTCTGCTTCCCTGGATCAAATATGCAGCCGATTCGGTTGCCAATGCGTTTGCTTTCTCAGGGGGCAAGTACGGCTTCGCTGCACGAGTCAAAAAGCCAATACCGACAATCGCAGCTACCGTGAGCGTGGCGACTGGATAAACGATTCGTTGCCTTGTTGGCATGGCACTATTATGAGGGGATCGGTTTTGCTAGAGTTGGTACCTATGGGTTCCTTAGTGCAGGAATTATTGGACTGATAGGACAGATTCCTAATAAGTATCCTTCCTGTCTCGTAGTGATTCCTAACCCGAACAAACCCAAACAAACCTGTACCAATCCTAACAAAGGGCTCATTTCGGTGGCGGCGTATTCGGATCGAACGGTTTCCCATCAAGCACATATTTCGGTAATTTCAATTCAGTAATTCTGAAATACTTCCATTTGCCGCCATCCCATTTGAAGGCGTCTTCGGTCGTTGCTGTTGCGACCATTGTGTGGAGTTTTCCCTTTGGATCAGCGATCACTACCGTCGAAACGACCGTATTCATGTGGCTCCCGATTCCGTTTAGAAATCGAACTGCGCCGCAGGTAACTTTTGCTTTCACGCTATTTGCACTGTCAAACAGCCTTTTCATTCCGCTGAGCACTTGTTTGCGATCTTGCTTTTTGCCTTTCATGTTCACATAGATCAAGTTGCTTGTCGAGTTTTGGTCAAACCAAGTTGCGTTCCTGGAATCAAACGCTTTGGTAAATCCGGAGCAGATTCCGCTGATTGACTTTCGGAAATTGGCTTCCGTGCTCGCTTGAGAGGCGGCGGACAATGCTGTCGAGGCAAATAAGAGAAAGAAGCGCAGTTTCATATTCCTCATTATACGATCAGGGGCTTGATCCATTTCCGCCATTGTTTGTTTCGCAAAGTTCGTAATGTAGTTCTGCCTACCTCCGCGGCCTCTGCGCGAAACAAGGAAGGTATCTAAATCTCACGCAACGGTCGCAAAGGTTCGCAACGAGTATGGAGCGCGGAGCTACTTATATGTGAGACTCAATTCACTACAGGCTAGGCTCCGCAATTTGCCTGACCCGTCACCCCATAGCCGTTAAGTTAAGGCTTTTCTGGCTGAGTTAGACATGCGAAATTGTCAGCGGGCACGGCATCTCACTCGGTGACCGCAAAGGTTCGCGGCGTCACTTCTGCGTGCCTCCGCGACCTTTGCGTGAAAAAGGTCAGCGCAGCCCTGAAATTCAGCTAAGATAGCCTATGAGCATCACTTTGGATATGATTGGGTTGGTCGTCGAGGACATCGAAGCCTCGATCCGCTTCTACCGCCTATTGGGAATCGAAATCCCCGATCCCGAACCCGGCAGCCCTTACGCCGAGGTCATTGTCTATTTTTTCCCAGTTTTCGATTAAGTCAAATGTCGGATTTGGGTTTACTTTTATATAGTCCGTCAGATGATTGGCAATTGATTTTTTTACAAACTTTATTGGTTCTGTTTTTTTTTTGCGGATCATTTTTGGGGGGGGCCTTTTTTT
>JANNJE010000133.1:0-3871 GCA_031405735.1 Armatimonadota bacterium
TCACTGACGGAGCCTTAATTAAGAGTTTTGGCGAAAGCAATATGGCAAGCCCAGCACGAACAGCTGGGCTGAAGGAAGGCGACGTCATTACAAAAATTGGCGGACTCTTGATCACCAACCATGGCGATCTTCGAAACGCGATGCTTAGATACGGCCCTGGCGAATCCGTGTCGGTTGAGTACGTTCGGAACAAAGCTCGAAAGACGGTTTCTGTAAAGCTGGTAGCTCCTCCAAAGCCTCCAACGACACGTGAACCTCAACGATCAGGCGACGGCAATGAGGACCAATTCAATTCGCCGAACGGCAACCCGAACTTTCCTGATCTAAATGAAATGTTCCCTCGTGGCCAAGCTGAACCGCCTGTAGAAGGCAAGGTGCCTCCAGTTCGCGAAGGTAAAGCGAAACTTGGAGTCGGGATTGACATCCTGAGTCCAACGAATCGGAGTCAGTTCCACGTGCCTGCCAGCATGTCGGGCGTAGTGATCACTAGCGTCGAACCTGGCTCAGTGGCCGATAGATTGGGCTTAAAGATCGGCGACGTGATTCAAAAGATCGGCGATCAAACCATCGCATCCCCAGACGACGTTTCCAAGGCAATGGCAAACGTCAAATGGGGAGATAGCAAGCGATTGAAGTATTCCAGGTTTGGCGATAAGATGCAGATGAGCAACGAGACGGATGCCATCTTCCGGTAAGAAAAGCCGTTTTCTGGCAAAGAATGGGATGTGTACAAACTCCCTTCTCCCTTGATGGGAGAAGGTCTGTGAACCCTGCAGAGGAACGAGGCAGGTGAACTGGGATGAGGGTGACTTTAAGTCCGAGTTCTGCGATTTATCACCCTCACCTGAGCTCCTTCGTCGCACTTCCTCTCCCGTCAAGGGAGAGGAATGACCTTGCCTATCCCGTTCGGCAATGTCGGCAGACACCAAGTATCTCAATGTGCAATTCAGCAGCTTGAAATCCTTGAGTTGCCGCGCGATTGGACATTTCCTCGCTTGAAACTAACGGCATCGCATGTTCGGAAACGCATCCGCAAACTTTGCAAACCAAATGTTCAGCATAATGCCCGCCCTTGTGATCGGAGCGGCAAGCATAATAAGCATCAAGCACTCCAATGTGATGCACCAGGCCAACATCGAGGAGTGTCTGCAAGATTCGGTACACACTCACCAAATCAACTCGTCCGCCTGACCTCGCGATTTTTTCGTGTATTGAATTCGGAGCGAGGGCACTACGAGTTTCTGCCAATGCCCGGATGACTTGAATTCGAGTGGATGTAATGCGAAATCCACGCAATTGAAGCACCTGAATCGCTTCTGAAACAAAGGATTCGGCTTCTTTAGACTCAACATGATTGCAAGATTTGTCTTCGATATGGCGCCTCAGAAGGGAATTGTAACCGATAATCTCTGGTTTAACCGAAGCAAGAGTAACAATTTTTCAAAAAAATTACGTTCATTTGAAGCGGAAAACGCATTTTTTGCGTCATTCGTTACAGCAAATGCAATAAAGTAGGTTCAAATGAACCTAAGGTGTGCTAAGCTAAAGCTGTGCAATCTACCGGGCAATAAAAAGCTAGGGAGTTTGTACTGGCTATGGAGGAAAAATGAAGTTTTACAACCTAAAAACTCGATCACACGTAGACGTACCGGAAGGTTCGGTGCGAAAGTTAAAAATGACCCGAAAGACAAAAACGGGCACTCAGACTCGCTATGCTTTGACTGCCGAACATGAAGGCACTAAGCTGTTCAAATTCGTAAATGAAGCTGATTACAAAGCTTCCTCGGCCAAAGAAGCGTAAATCGCATTTCTTTAATAACGGGCAGACTCTATTGAGTCTGCTCGTTTTTTTTGATTGGCTTGGTTCGGATTCGTACAGGTTTGCAAAGGGGTTTGGAGTATTGGGTCTAGGGTAAAGCCCGCAAGTGCCAACAACCAACAACAAACAACTAACATCCAAGAACCAAAAACCAACAACGAAAAGTGAACGCTTCTTCTGCTTAGCCGTCTCTCTTGATATGGCACTACGTACAGATCGAGAAAAAACTGCCCACTTGCTTCGAAGATTCGGCTTGGGAGCAAGCGAAGTAGAACTTGACTACTACATGAAGAGCGGCTACTCCGGAGCAGTAAACACGTTGTTAGCCTGTGAAGGAATCGAAAACCCTGGCGTGCCGCTTGAAATGTTGATGCGTAAAGACAACAACAACATTCCAATGCCGCTCCTTCAAGTCTGGTGGCTCATTCGCATCGCATCCTCTCGCCAGCCTTTGATCGAGAAAATGTCGCTCTTTTGGCATGACCATTTTGCTACAAGTGCACAGAAAGTAACGGGTTCGATGCTGATGTACAGCCAAGTGGACATTTTGAGAAATCAAGCGATTGGCAATTTCCGCACTCTACTTACCGATGTTTCAAAAGACCCCGCCATGCTCTTTTGGCTAGACAACCAATACAACGTGAAGGGAAAGCCGAACGAGAATTTTGCACGAGAAATCATGGAGCTTTTCACACTAGGCGTCGGAAACTATAGCGAAAAGGATGTTCAGGAGGTCGCACGGGCGTTTACGGGATGGACCATCCAACGCCGCGGACGTCAGGTTCAACAACCTACTGGCAAATTACCTGCGAATGTGACTTTTACATTTTTGCCGAATCAACATGATAACGGCATCAAGGAGATTTTGGGGAACAAGGGCGCCTTCAATGGCGAAGACGTGATCGGCATACTTTGTGGCAATCCTAGAACGAGTTTGTACATCACAGAGAAGATTTGGAACTGGTTTGTCTATCCCGACCCAGAATCAAGAGTGGTCGAGAAGCATGCCAAAGTCTTTCGAGATGCTGGTCTCGATATCAAGGCTCTGCTTCGTTCGATCATGCTCGACCCCGAATTTGTGTCTGACAAGGCGGATAGGGCAATCTATAAGAACCCTGTAGATTTCTGTATCTCAACCATTCGGCAGCTTGGAATTGGCGAGGAATTCGTAAAGACAATGGGTGGTGAAGGCGAAGAGTACAATCGCCAAAAGACGATCCCCGCTGTGGCTGCACAACAAGCGATGAAATCCATGGGAATGGACTTGCTTTTTCCGCCAGATGTTTCAGGCTGGGATGGTGGAAAGGCGTGGATCACTACTTCAACAATGGTCGAAAGAATCCAATGGGCGGACCGCATCTTCCCAATGACAATTGGTGACCAAACTGGTCAAGTCCGCTCCCGAAAGGCGGTTTTCCGATATCCCGCCTTTTCGCTAATAGCAAGTAATCCGACACCGGAAAACTTGGTGGATCAATTAGTTTCTGTGTTTGATGCACTGATTCCAGCGTCGGTAAAGCCAAATTTGGTTGCTGCAGCAAAGAAGTCTGGCACGACGCTAAATCAGCAAACGGCAAATGCCGCGGCAAATTCTGTCTGTCGGCTGATTTTTGGTTACCCAGGCTTTCAATTTTCGTAGTGGAGGAGAGTGTTTTGGGAGTGCTCGGAATTGGCCGCGCACTCCCAAAATATGCGGTGCCGGTACAATCAAAGAGTGAGCCAACCCCTTATTCCGCTGGTCGGCCTCACGGCCGCCGAAATCTCTCAACTGCTCTGTGGGCGAAATGACGCCTCTTTTCGCGGCAAGCAGATTGCCAAATGGATATACCAAAAGGCGGCTGGAGATTTTTCGGTTATGAACGATGTTCCGCAAGCGTTGCGAAAGGAGCTTGCCGAAACGTACTGCATAGACTCGCTCGAAGTTTCCCGCCATTTAGTATCAACGGACGGAGTCGAAAAACTTCTGGTTCACTCCGGCGACGATCAGGCTTTCGAGTGCGTTATGCTTCCCTACGAAGATCGCGTATCATGCTGCATCAGTTCGCAAGTCGG
>JANNJE010000134.1:0-7156 GCA_031405735.1 Armatimonadota bacterium
AGTGAGAGGATGCGCGAGGAGTGGGCAGCCGAGGGCGTGTCGCTCGATCTGGTACCTCGACGGTTTTGACGCTCATCGTCCTTCCTGCAATGTATATTCTTATCACTCGGCGCGAAGAGCGCTATTCAGAATCAATCTCCGAAACAGAACAATAAAGGTAACAAAACATGAAAAACATCGCAATACTCGTCTCGATCCTGATCGGGACCTCAATCATCATTGGCTGTGGAAGCAAAGACGAAGCCTCAACCGGCGCTACCAGTTCGGCTCCAAGTGCAACTCCCGTTTCAACAACGGTTGCCTACGACATTGGTACAAAGAAGAAGGGTGACAAAGGTGTCTGTGTCATGTGCAACGCGAAGGAAGGCACAACGGCTGAAGAAGAGATCGTTGAGACGCTCGATTATCAAGGGAAAACCTACATATTCTGTAACGAGTCAGAGAAGGCCGAATTCATTGCGGACCCCGCAAAGTATATAAAGAAGTAGATTGTGTAAATCTGCTTTCGAGATCTGGACTTGTGCCGAAACTGAGTCGGAACAACCTCGAACTTCGTGCTAGGAATCTGGAACGAAGTGTATAATTCCAAGTCTTGAAGCATCTGCGAGTTGCATTACTCATATTAGCGGCCATTGCTGGACAAGTTCATTCTTGTCATGCGATCTGGGTTTTGCCTGATGGAAGTGCTTGCAACACATGCCCAACACAAGCTGGCACAGATAGTTTTGACAAGGCTACCGGATCGCCTAGCGAAATCGCTATTAGTACGATTGGACCGCAGGACTGCAAAGTTTGCTGCACGGTAACAGCTTGCGATGAAGATTCACAAGACTTGCTAAGAGCAGCAAGCGCTATTCAGCTTGACTTCATTCAAATTGAACAAATCAAGTTCGAAGCAAGTGTCGAGGTTCCAGTTTCCGATGCGGTTTCGATTCACATTGTCGAAATCTATCCCAACGCGCCGCCAATCCTGGTTCCGGCTCGCGCTCCACCTTTCCAACTAGGTTAGGCGTTTTGCTCTGGCATGCCAGGGCCACGATCCCATCTTAGTTGGAGTTTTCTTGAAGTTCGTTATTTCAGTTTTATGCCTTTTGGCAATCGTTAGATCGCCGTACGCACAGCAGCCGATTTCGCTTTCCGATGCGCTAGCCGCCGCAAAAGCGAATCGAGCCAGTGTGAGTGCGGCTCAACTTCGAATCCTGAGCGCTCGCCAATCGCGAAACGCGCTTGGTTCTTTTCCTGCTACCAAACTATTCGTCGGATATACAGACAAAGAACAAGTTGGCGGAGCTGATGACGATCTAGTGCTCGTGCAGCCTCTTGACATCTTTGGAAATCGGGCGGCTCTTAGGTCGTCCGGAGACGCAAGAATTGAACGGGCCGAGGCTGATCTGCAACAAGTTCTAGCTGAGCTTCAGAACGCTGTATTTAACCAATACAGCGAAACAGCCGCCGCAAAAGCGTTCGCGGATAGTGCATCGCAGATTCAAGAAATTACTCAGCGCCTGCATTTTGCAATCAGCACTCTTGTGCAGGAGGGCAAGCTGCCGGGCGTCCAACTCTCACGAGTGGCCATCGAGCTAGAGCGAGCCCAACTGATAGCTGACCAGAGGAGGGCAGAACTTTTGGCCAGTCTGCAAAGGCTAGGCGGAATCCTTGACTTGCCAGTTGAACAATTGATGGTTTCTGATTTCGCGGACGTTAAGATTGACCTAGGTGAGTCGGCGAACCTTCAAGCCACGAGAGCAGATCTTCGAGTCCTAGCCGCTGAAGTTAAGGCCGCTCAGGCCGAAGCTCGGATTGCCAGTCTTGGAAACCGTCCCGAACTAGAAATCCAAGGCCGTCAAACGTCATGGCATGCTTCAGAACGCCAGTACGGGCTTCGAATTCAGTTGGGAATTCCTCTGCTCGACTTTGGAAAGACAAAGGCGGAGACTGGCGCGGCACGTCGTCAGGTCGAAGCGGCGAAGAAATCCCTTGAAGATGCAACTCGACTTGCCGCGACTGAACTTAGGGCGTCACAAACTGAGTTGGAATCTGCTCAGGAGCAAGTGCGCAGGTATGAAGCCATCGTTAAAGGTGCAAGAGCGCTTGTCGAAAAGTCGCGAATTGGCTTCACTGAAAAGGCAATCACTCTGGTCGAGCTATTAGAAGCGACTCGCGCATTACGCGAAGTTGAAGAGGGATTTGTCGAATCTCGCTTAAAACTTGCAAAGGCCAAGGCTACATATCTCAAAGTAAGCGGCCAAATTTTGGAGGCAGGAAAGTGAAACAACTATGGTTTTTCGGGATTGCAGCAACCCTATTGCTGCTCATGTTTGGGTGCAAAAAGGAAGAATTGCCAGTTGCTGCAGCGGATGAGCATGCGGGGGAAGTGCATAAAGAGGATATTACTCTCACTTCAGAAGCGGCCAAAATTGCGGGGATTGAAGTTGAAGCTGTCCGTAAAATGCCGATGCAGGGCGAACTGAAAGTGCCAGGAGTAGTGACGAACACTTCACAAGGAAAAGCGGTGGTTACACCGCCCGTCGCAGGCAAGGTCACAAGATTGTTTGTCAAAATTGGCGACCGAGTCAAGGCAGGGCAGCCAATTGCAACCCTTCAATCTCCAGAACTTGCCGATTCTGCGGCGAACACTATCGAGGCTCAGCGCGATCTAGCCGCCGCTCAGGCAACGGTTCGCGAAGCACTTTCAGAACTTGAACTTTCAAAATCTCACTTGGCAGCGACCAAAGCCGCTCTAAACCGCCAGCGGCAGTTCGCAACTACAGGTGCCTTCAGTCAACCCGCGATGCAACAGGCGCAAAAGGAACTCAATGAGGCTGAAACTGAACTCGAAGAGGCGCTTCAAGAGCAAGTGGTTCACCTGGCCCAACTAGAACGTGCGGAGCGGTTATTCAAGCAGGAGCTGATCTCGCGAAGCGAGTTGGAAGAAGCACGTTTGGAAGCACAGCGGGACAAACTCCGTCAGGATAAGGCGAAACGCCAGATTGAGATTGCTAAATCCGCATTCGAAAGAGAGAGTTCTATCGCCAAACGTGGGCTGATGAACTCAAAGGAAATTCAGACCGCGGAGGCTGAAGTTCGATCTGCAAGTCTTGGTGTCGAACACGCAAGGATCAAGCACAGAAGTGCAGTCGCATCCGTGAAGGGTGCTGAACAAGGCCTGCAAGCAGCAAGAGTTAGTTATGGTTCACTTTCTGGCAATAGCCGTGCATCTTCCGGAACAATAACTGTTACAGCTCCTATTGGCGGCATTGTAACAGACCTTGAAGCGACGCTCGGCCAAGCATTAGATCGAACATCTGAGATCTGCCATATCGAAAACTTGCGCTCGGTCTGGGTTACGGCGAGCGTTTCCGAAAGGGACATTGGCAAGGTCTCAAACGGTGCAACAGTTCAGATAACTGTCAAAGCATTTCCAAACCGGATATTTGATGGAGTTGTGCAGGTTGTGGGAAGTCGGCTCGATTCCAAGAGCCGCACCATGCCAGTTCAGGTGCTTGTTGACAATTCAGATGGCTCGCTTCGGGCTGACATGTTTGCAACCGTTTCCTTAGGCGTTGGCAGAAGCAGCGAAGTGCTAGCGGTCCGTCGCACAGCTATAGTCGAAAATGGCGACCAAAGGATGCTTTATGTTGCCGAAGACGGAGGCAAATATGAGGAACGAATTGTCGAACTAGGACGATCGCAGGGCGATTTCGTCGAAGTTGTAGGCGGATTGGAGCCAGGTTTGAAAGTGGTCGTAAAGGGCGCATTCATCTTGAAGAGCGAAAAAATTAAAAGTGAACTCAAGGGGCACGTAGATTAATGCTTGACCGTTTGCTTCAATTTAGCCTTACCCAGAGGCAGTTTGTCATTCTAGGTACTGTCGGCATTGCCATTTGGGGCGCAGTGTCATGGACACGCCTCAACCTCGATGCCGTTCCGGATATTACGACAAACCAGGTTCAAATCAATACTGAAACAGGAGGCATGGGACCTGAGGAAGTTGAGCAACTTGTAACATTTCCGATTGAGACATCAATGGGCGGGCTCCCCGGTGTTGAAGGGGTGCGCTCGCTTAGCCAATATGGACTTTCCCAAGTTACAGTCACGTTTGGTGACAGCGTGGACATCTTTTTCGCCCGTCAGCTTGTAAACGAACGGCTTGGAAACGTAGCCTCGGCGCTACCTGCAAGCATAAATCCGCCTGAAATGGGGCCCGTTTCCACAGGACTTGGCGACATCTACATGTTTACAGTGGAAAGTGAAAAGCGCGATATCAAAGAGCTTCGTTCCATTATGGATTGGCAGATTTCGCCCCAAGTTCGAACAGTTTCAGGAGTAGCGGAAGTAAACGTTGCCGATGGCAATGTAAAGCAATATCACGTAGTGGCAGACCCAATGCGCCTACAAGCCCATGGCTTAGGAGTTCACGACCTGATTGAGGCATTGCAAAACAACAATCAGAACGCTGGAGGAGGCGTGGTTGACAGCGGCGGAGAACGGGTGCTGATACGGTCAGTCGGAATGGCTACAAAAGCATCCGACATCGAAAACATCCCGATTTCAACTGAGGAAGGAACCCCTACTCTCGTGCGGGATGTTGCTGATGTCACCATCGGCACCCCAGTGCTGACTGGATTGAGCACAAAGGATGGCAAACAAGCCATCGTGGCAATCGCCATGATGCTTAAGGGCGCGAACGGCCGGACCGTTTCTGAGGCCGTTGATCAGCGCGTGAACGAGATAAGGGCGCAGCTTCCACCGGATGTTAAGCTGTCAACCGTTTACAACCGTAGCGTCCTTGTTAACAAAACCATTAACACCGTCCAAAAGAACTTGCTCGAAGGTGGCGCACTGGTCATCATTGTTCTACTTGTCCTGCTTGGCAACTTTCGAGGAGCATTATTAGCCGCTCTGGTCATCCCGCTTTCAATGCTATTTGGGTTCTCGTTGATGACTCACTACGGAGTTTCAGGAAACCTCATGAGCCTAGGTGCAATTGACTTTGGGCTTATCGTGGACGGCGCCGTTTTCATGATAGAAAACATGGTTCGACGGCTCGCCGAAAGGAGGGCGCACGGGGGCCGAACTTTGTCCAGAGAGGAAGTTCGCCAATCGGTTCTTGAAGCATCTCGCGAAGTCGCCAAACCAACGCTGACAGCCTTAACGATTATCACAGTTGTATACATTCCGATTCTTGCATTGGAAGGAACTGAAGGCAAGATGTTCAAGCCGATGGCATGGACAGTGGCATTCTGTTTGATTGGCGCTCTTCTGTTTACGCTTACACTTGTTCCGGCACTGGCGAGCATGGTTCTATCTGGCGATACACGCGAGAAGCGCAATGTAGTCATGAGCTTCTTCAGCAAGCTATACGAACCCACTCTAAACTTCGCTATGCGCCAAAAAGTCCTTATCGTTACCGGCTCGTTAGCGATCCTCGTGTTTGCTGGAATCGTGTTTACTGGCCTTGGCTCAGAGTTCATTCCAACCCTTGACGAAGGCGACTTGGTTGTTCAACCGATTAGGGCGCGAACTGTAAATGCAGAGGAAACGGTTCGACTTGTCACAGCGGCTGAACGCAAGGTTCGCGAAGTACCTGAAGTCATAACAATCTTTTCAAGAAGCGGTACGCCTGAAGTGGCAACTGATCCCATGCCGATAAGCCTTACAGATTCGTTTATCATGCTGAAGGAACGAAGCGAATGGCGTCCAGGAATGACGAAGGACAAGATTCAGGAAGAGATTCGCAAAAAACTTGAGGAAGTGCCGGGACAAGGCTACAACTTTTCTCAACCTATCGAAATGCGCTTTTCAGAGCTTGTTTCAGGTGTAAAAGCAGACATCGGCATAAAAATCTTTGGCGAAGACCTGGACGTTCTAAAGCAGAAAGCCGATGAGATTGCAGCTGTCGTTAGGGCGCTGCCTGGTGCCGTGGATGTTGAAGTTGAGCAGGTAGAACCGATTCCAGTTCTACAATTCGATATTGATAGAGAAGCTATCGCGCGGTACGGAGTCAGCATCAGCGAAATTCAAGAACTGGTCAGCTCAGCTTTAGGTGGAGAAGAAATTGGCCAAATAGTCGAAGGCGATAAGAGGTTTGGAATGGTCGTCCGATTGCCTGACGAGATTCGAAACGATCCAGCAGCCATCGCCAATTTGCCTGTTAAAGCGAGCAACGGCGAAAGTGTTCCACTTTCGAGCCTAACGCATATTGATAACAAGCCTGCCCCGGCACAGATCAGCAGAGAATCTGGAAAGCGAAGAGTGGTTGTCCAGCTAAACGTTCGAGGAACTGACATGGGAACCTTTGTCGCATCTGCCCAAAGGGCAATTCAGGCAAATGTGAAGCTTCCAGAAGGTTATTACATTACATGGGGCGGCCAATTCGAGAACCTCCAAAAGGCGAGCCAGCGGTTGATGATTGTCGTTCCGGTCGCGCTTGCTCTCATCTTTTTCATCCTGTTTATGACATTTGGCTCGATGAAACAGACAATTCTGATCTATACGGGAGTTCCACTTGCTGTAACGGGTGGAGTTTTCGCACTGGCATTGCGTGGTCTGCCGTTTTCCATTTCCGCAGGAGTTGGCTTTATTGCACTTTCTGGCGTTGCCGTTCTCAATGGCGTGGTCATGGTTTCTGCGATCAATCGGCTCCGCGAAGATTTCGGTCTTTCGGTCGCTGATGCGGTCCGCCGGGGTGCAATGGATAAGCTAAGGCCGGTGCTAATGACCGCACTTGTCGCAGCACTCGGATTCGTTCCTATGGCTATCAACACAGACATTGGCGCTGAAGTGCAACGACCCTTGGCAACAGTCGTGATTGGCGGAATCGCTTCTGCAACCCTGTTAACCTTGCTTGTCCTGCCTGTTCTTTACACTTGGTTCGAAAATGGAAGGAGGAGTCATACATTATGAAATGAGCCAATCCAGGTAGAACTTGGTGCCACATCGCTTGATTGAACATGAAGTTCTTCGATTGACCCACTCCCTGGGCGTATCAATGGATCAGGCTAAGGCGTCTTCTCAATACTTGAAGGCACCGCACTTCTAAGCTTTTGGCTCTCCAACCTCTTTAGGAATCCTTCCCAACATTTTCGCAATCTGACTCGAAAGATCATCAAAATCGTGTACGAGCAAGGAATGACCAGCAAAGTAAGAATCGCTG
>JANNJE010000135.1:0-7247 GCA_031405735.1 Armatimonadota bacterium
AAACAGGAAATCCTAAAGATTTACAAGTGCCCCGATTCAAAGGTAAAGGTGATTTATCTGGGATTAGGCAATATTCAGGAAGCGGTCGAACCCTCTAGCGTTTCGGATGTTGAACTCAAACGCATTGGCGTGCCTTACAAAAAGTTTCTGTTCACCATCGGCACCTTAGAGCCAAGAAAGAATCTTCCGCGATTGATCGAATCATTCGCCCAGATTTCAAAGGATCTGGAGCCAAATTTTGGGCTCGCAATTGCGGGCGCAAAGGGCTGGAAAGAAAGCGGAATTTTTCAGAAGCTTAGAGAATTGTCTATGGAAGACCGCATTACGTTTCTTGGCTATGTTGCCGATGAAGATGTACCAAAGCTGTTTGCTCGATGCGAGTTCTTTGTTTTCCCTTCCACGATCGAGGGATTTGGGATTCCCGCCCTAGAAGCACTTCATTTCGGTGCCCCTTTGGTATGTTCGGATGCGGGCGCGCTTCCAGAAGTGGCGGGACCAGATGCAATTCTATTCAATCCGCATAGCCATGACCTTATGGAAGGAGCGTTGAAACAGGGGCTCAAGAGAAGCGAACAACGCGATGCGCTGGTGGCAAGGGGAAAAGAGTTCGCAAAGCAGTTCGACTGGCAAAAGACAGCACGACAAACGCTGGATGCTATTGTTAAAATGGCGGCAAAATAAACTATGTCGCTTTCACCTTCACATGTTGATTCCATTTTTCAGACCCACATGGGTGTAATTGCGGCATCCCAACAATTGAGCCCTCAAATTGTCCTCGCGGCATCGGAGATGCTGGATTGTTTGCGGCGTAGCGGCAAAATTCTGGCTTGCGGAAATGGCGGTTCTGCAGCGGACGCCCAGCATTTTGCTTGCGAGTTGGTAGGAAGATTTCAAACAAACAGCCAACCTTACGCGGCCATTGCCCTAACAACAGATCCTTCCACAATGACCGCAATCGGAAACGACTACGGATTCGAAGAGACATTTGCGCGTCAGGTCAAAGCACTGGGCAAACCAGGCGATGTCCTGCTTGCTTTTTCAACAAGCGGGAACTCAAGAAATGTTGTTCGAGCCGTCGAAGAAGCACGTTCAAAGTCAATAAAAGTCATTGCTCTAACCGGAGGAACCGGTGGCTCTCTGAAGGAAAATTCTGACATTTGTATCGTAATTCCCAGTGCATCAACTCCGAGAATTCAAGAAGTTCATGAGCTCATTGTCCATGTTCTTTGCGAGATCATAGAGGCCGAACTCGCGTGAGCGACTCGCGACCAGCAGCATTTTTGGATCGTGACGGCGTTCTAAACATTGACCATGCTTATGTGGCGACAAAGGAACGCTTTGAATGGGTTCCAGGCGCAATTGAGGCTGTTCGTTGGCTCAATGAAAGTGGGTATCTGGTGATCGTAGTCACAAATCAATCGGGAATTGCCAGAGGACTATTTACGTTAGAGGAATTTGAAGCATTGATGCAGTGGACTCAAGCCGAACTCGCTGGGCATGGTGCGAAATTTGACGCTTGGTATGTTTGCCCTCACCATCCGACCGACGGACAAGCTCCCTTTGTTATGGATTGTGAGTGCCGTAAACCCAAACCAGGGTTGTTCCTTGAAGCAATGAGAGATTTTTCTATTGACAGTTCCAGAAGTTTTTCAATTGGCGACAAAATGCGAGATATTGAGGCTGCTGCTAGAGCTGGGATTCATGCGGAAATGTATTTGGGCGGAGATTTGGCGCAATTCGTTAGAGAAGTTGCTGGGAGAGCGTTTGGCACCAACTCCTAACCCCTTGTTTGTGGAGAGTAGGGCTTTGTGGGCGGGGAGTTTTGAGTTCTCCGTTCGTCCCTCCAATTGATAACCCCAAATGAGTAACAACGAACCTGAAGAGCCAACTGGGGCCGAATCCGGCACACCTTGGATCACCCTCGATAAGCGTTCGGCATCAAAGGCTGTTGCATGGACGATGGTCTTTGCCGTCATCTCGAAGCTCATTTTTCCGCTGGCTGGAATTTACATTACAGGCGTCCTTGGCAAAGAGCAGGTTGGGATTTTCATGCTAATCATGACGATTGTCAATTTCAGCGAAGTGATTCGGGACGCGGGTCTAACCCAAACATATCTAGCCGAACCTCACATGGAACTCAAAAGAGAAAGCGCCTATTTTGGAGTCGCAATTCTCTCTGGCCTGGTTCCTGCGGCCCTGCTGTTCTTCTTTAGCGGAGCGTTCGCTGCATTTTTCAAGATTCCTGAACTCGTTTGGGCTCTCAAAATAATCGCAGGAGTTATGGTGTTCAACGGGTTGAGCACGATTTCTCGTGCGAAGATGCTTAAAGACGGCCATATTAAGCTCAGTGGTCTCATAGATGTGATTGGCGGCGGGATCGGTTTGACTATTGCAATCGTGCTTGTCTATTCCGGAGCCGGTTTTATCGCACTCTTACTCAACTTTGTATTTGTGGCATCGTACGGACTAGTCGTAAATTGGGTTCGTTATCCCATCCGTTCGGTTTCGTTTAAGTTTGAGGCATTCAGGCTAGTTGGCAAGAAATCGTTTGCCGTCTTGGCGGCGAACGGAATCAACAACCTATTTTTGTTCGCAGATCATACGGTAATCAACCAGTTCGCCGGGACTAGTGCGAACGGATTGTTCGGAGTTGCTGCAAACCTTGCCTACAAGCCAATGGATTTGTTTATTTTTCCGCTCACTCGAACTTTGATGGTGGCGTTTTCACAATCAACTGTTGACTTGGTTAGGCTCGCCAGAGTGTATGCGCGGTCACTTGTAGTTGCAATCATGCTTGTTTTGCCAATCTATGCGTTTTTGGCATTGTATGCGGAGCCGATTCTAGTTCTTTTGTGGCAAGACGAGTTCAGAGATAGCGTTCCTGTACTGCAAGCAATGAGCTTGTACATCGGTCTCAGAGTGCTGGGAAATATCTCAGGACATGTGTTGATCCCTGCAGGCAAGCACTTTCAAACACTCTACGCCTGGATTCTTGCTGCCGTAGTTACGACGGTTTTGATCTTCTATGTGGTGAAACTCCCAGTTGCTAATCCCACAGACGGCCTGCTGCTACCAATCAGCTCGACCACATGGGTGCCATACGAGTTGATTCGTAACGGAAACTATCCAAATCCAGCGCTTCTGATGCCAATTGTCTGGTCGTTTGTCATTGGTGCGGTTGTAGTTTATGGGACTATTTTGGCAATTGGTATTCGAACCTGCCCACCGGCAAAGCCTGAGCGGCACCGGCTCTGGCTTGCCATTTGCATTTTAGCAACATCTTCCGCCGTGATGGTGGGTATTCGACTTCTGCCCATTCCCGCAATTTATCAACTGATAACAGCCATGATTGCTGGGCCATTCGTGCATTTGACGCTCATTGGCACGATTCTTGATAAAAAGCCGTTTAGATATATCAACAGGTTCGGGCCAAAGAGCCTTTGGTCGGAACTTTAGGTTGAGTCCGGTTATCGTATTGATCATAATACGTAAGTGTTTTAGGGGAGAGTGCAAGAGAAATGTCTGAGGGAGTCGAAATTCCAACCGCCGGGCCGATAGCAGAATCCGAAATTTCGAGGAAGGCCGGATTGTTGGGCATTGACTTTAACGCTGTTTATGCGTCCCCTGCTTTTTGGCCGGGTTTAGTTACTGCCCTTGGATTCATTGCCATGTTTTGGTCAATGATGAAGTTTTTGCCAGACATGTGGATGAGCGAAGACGGCTATTATTCGCACGGATTCCTTGTTCTTCCAATCAGTTGCTATATTGTTTTCAAGAACTGGGACAAGTTCAAGAACCGCGCCGTTCAGCCTCAATGGTGGGCTGCGATATTCTTCTTGGTATTGATACCGGTAGCGTATGCGTCTGCACGAACGAGCAACTATACGATTTCAGCAATTACCATGCTGATTACGTTATTTGTCTCGACTTTCTTTGTAGCCGGGTTCCAATGGCTCAAAGCCCTGTTTTGGCCGATCGCTTACCTCGGTTTCGCTTTGCCACTGTTTCAGTCAGTTATTGAGATTTGGACCAACCCGCTTCAAGTCCAATCCACAAAAGTGGCCTTCCACCTCCTGAATCTAATGGGATTCAGCCCGTATCAAGATGACGCGAGCACAATTAATTTGGACCGTTTTGTCCTCAATATTGCAGTTCCTTGCTCCGGTTTGAAACTGATGCTCGCTCTTGGCGCATTTTCAATGTTTTTCATGCTGGTCGCCAACCTTCGACTGTGGGCAAATGTCGTGATGGTTTTGATGTGGGTGCCATTGGCGCTGTTCATAAACGGCCTGCGAATCGCCCTGATTGGCGTGGTTGGCAATACGTGGGGGCACGACGCAGGAATGAGCTTTCACGACTACAGCGGCTATGTCACGCTGCTTTTATGCTTTTTTATACTATTTCGAGTTGCGCGAGGTCTTGGATGGAAGGATTAAGAACGAGAATATTTGTTTTAGGTGCGCTTTTTTTGGGTCTTGGAATACTATTCCATGCGAAACCGCAAACCGTTATCAAGCATGACGGACAAGTGCCAGACGAAAAGTGGCTAGAAAGGACTTCGCCTAAAACGATCCCCAAATTTCAAATGGCCATTCTAAAAGATGGCCCGGAAATTACGTATCGCATGACAAAGGAAACATACGAAACATTGGTGCCCTATGGAATTGTTGCCAGAGTTTTTGGGAATGGGTATGAAAACTACGACACGGTCGTCATAATGAGTGCGAAGAAGGACAGTTTTCATGATCCTCGGGTTTGCTTTACGTCTCAGGGCTATAATTTGGATCAGCAAGAAGTGGTCGTGGTGGACTCGAAAGCATACGGAAAAGTGCCGATAACATTAACGACGATGATTCGTGGATCAGAAAAGTCGTTCGCGGCGTTCTTTTACAAAGGACCGAATGGGTTTGTCGCAAAAAATACCGAATTGAAGTGGCAAATGTTTATGCACCAACTAACAAAGTTCGAAGACACGGAAGGTGTGTTTTATCGGTTCATCCCGCTGCATGCGGGTTCAACGAAACAGCAATTGACGAAATTTATTGATACTTTTTTGACAGAATCCCAGAAAACTTCGAAGGGTTTGCTCTAGGAAATCGAGAAAAGTTTCATTGATTCAATAGAACCAGAGGTATAGTTCAATTATGAGAGGCAAATGGTGGTTAGCACTTATCGTGCTCATTGTATTCCCGATCGTCGGCGCGGTTGGTTCCCTAGTTTTGGAGAAGCGTTATACGGCTTCAATGAAACTCTTGGTCGAAAACAAGACTAAGAGCTATGATGTGAACGGTTCGCCGTTCCAAGGTATTGACGACATTACTGGCGCTAGCGGCCCACGCTCGACGGACACGGTTGTTCAAATCCTGACGGGATCTGACGTCTTAATTGGGGCAATTCAGCTGACTGCGGCAAAATACCCCCAAGCGTTTGCTGGCAATAAGCCTAACGAACATTATGAAATGCTAGCACGCCGTTTGGCAGTCGAAGCAAGCCCGCTATCCGACGTTATTACGTTAAAAGTTACGATGTCGGACCCGAAAATCGCAGCAGAAACCGCCAACAACATCGGATTTTCCTATCTTGACTTCACAGGAAAAATGTCTTTGGAGACGGGGAACGCAGCACTTGCAGCCATCACAAAGCAAATGGCTACTTTGAAAACAAGCCTTGACAAAGTTGACTTGGACATCAAGACCGTAAAGGAGCAAGCTCAGATTGCTGATCAGACTGCAGCAAATACGTATGCATCTCAATCAGTTGTCACACATGAGAATAAACTTTCAGAGCTTGAAGGATTTGTGAACGCATCAAGGGCTGAGTTAGCAGTTGCAGAAGCTTCATTTGCCAGCATGGAGAAAGAGATTGCGACGAACTCGACCGTACAAATCAATCCGACATTGATCGAGCTAGAGTCTACAAAGACTCGAATTGAGGGCGAATTGGCGGCTTTGCGAGAGAGATATTTGGACGGTGCTGATCCAATCAAAGAGACGCTAGAAAGGCTGAAATCAGTCAATAAGTCAATTGCCAACGTGAAGAAGATGGTTGATTCGCAAAAGAGTCGGTCGTTGAACCCCAATTGGCAACAAGCGCAGTTGAGCGTCGCTGCTGGAAAGGCTCGTTTAGCCAATGCTGAGAATCAAGCCGCAGAAGGTAGAAGACAACTAGATGCACTAAAGACGAAAGTAGCCGCGTTGCCTGAAGTGGAGCGAAAACTAAACGATCTAACACGACAAAGACTCGTACTTGAAAACAGTTATGTCCAATTGGAACAAAGAAGGCAAGTCATTGACAGCTCGGGTACTGGAAGAAAGAATCCAGCCCGCATTGTTGCGACCGCGCTCGAACCTTCGCTTCCATCATTCCCAGACGTGCGATTGTTCACACTGATCGGATTTGCTATCGGGTTCATCGTAGCAGCCCTTATCGTAATGCCAAAAGGCGACACGGACATTTATGGACAATGGCCGAGAAGCGGTGGCAAAGGCTTGCAGGCTTCCCCACGCCCCGCTGTTGATACAGGCACGGAAGCGGAATCCCCAGCGATCGGATATTCAGACAATCCGCCAACGGCTTAAAGGCTATGAGCACAGCAATACCCGCGGCTCCGGCGCTTGGCGGCACTCTGAGCCGCTTGATGCCAACCGAACTAGCGATTCGTCGCTTGTTTGTTTGGGCAGGCGTGCCGTTGCTCATCTGCTCGATTGTCTTCCCTTTGCACCTTCAAGATCGTTTGCCTTACAACATTTTGCCATCGCTGCCGATTTCATTCTTTTTGATCTTGACTGCAATCGCAATTCGCGGGGTGGCTGTTTTGCGAAGGACGCCATTTGACTGGATACTTTTCAGTTTGGTGGGTTTGACGATTCTTAGCACGATTCATGGCACTCTATCGCTCAACCGCATGTTCTATGAGATCGAAACAATTTCGATTCTTCTCAATATGTTTAACATGTGGTTTGTCTTCAGGGCCATGTATGCGTTTACAATTATTGATGCGCAATCCGCTTCACGAGCGCTTTTGTTTTGGTTGCTGCTGGTCATAACGCTTTGTACAGTCATTGGCATACTTCAATCCGTCGGGCCGTTTCAAAACGACATGGTGAATTTTGCCTACCGAATTGGTGTTGGAGAAAGTTCAATTAAGGCTGGTGCCTCGGAAATTACAGGCGTTCGGACGACTTCGGTATTTTCTGGGCCAAATATATTTGGCTTTGTAAACCTAATCGGTTGCAGCATTTTGGTAG
>JANNJE010000136.1:0-4851 GCA_031405735.1 Armatimonadota bacterium
TACAGGAAGCGGGATTTTAGCGATTACAGCAAAGATGTTGGGAATCCACAGCGTATTTGGTACTGATATTGATCCAATTGCTATTGAAGTTGCAAAGGAAAACGCTTCTAGAAATGGCGTTGAATGCTCATTCATCTGTGCGCCAGGATTGGATGGAAGCGAGGTTGATAGGAAATGGCCGGTTGTGGTCAGCAATATCATTAGCGCAACCTTGATTCGGTTGGCTCCTCAAGTCGCTCTTCGAGTTCAAGAAGGGGGGATCTGGATCGTCTCGGGGATTATAGAGTCGAATTGGGCGGATGTGCTGCGTACTTCGGAGTCATCTGGTTTTTCTTTAGTCGAAATGGCTGTTGAAGGTGATTGGGTGGCTGCCGTGCTCCGTAAGTTGCTATAGCTTTTCATATGTCCTGACTATCGCAATGACCCAAAGATCGCAAAGGGGGAAATATTTCTAGATAGTTGTTTCTCTTGAAAGGTCGCAACAGGGGCGAGAAATGAATCATTGGATTCACAAACGTTGCCACCTACTGTTCCATGGGCCCTAAAAGCTCGTTCAATAGATTCACTTTATCATGTTCGACTTTCAGAACGAATGATGGGTCAAGGGATCGGAACGGTAGCGGCATCAAATATTGGAAACGCCTCAATTAACTCAGAAGGAGACTAACAATCTATCTCCATATCAAGGACGTGGGGAATTGAATCGCAAAAGTTCCCTGTAGCTGGAAGGGTGCATGTGTTTTTTGTTACAATTCATTTGGCACCGATCCAGGGTGCGTGGAATCTCCCTGGCTATCGCAGGGTCACCGGAGCGACCCTGCGATATTGGGACTTGACTCCTTCGGAGTCATTTCAAAACAGTCCCTACCACGGTGAACCTCTTTCTACATTAGTAGTCCACTACATCGGCGGCACATGTTCCCGGCACACCAGAAAAATCGCCAAAATTCGGCGAAGTACCTGGGTGGCCGACGCATTCGAACTGGGCTTCAGTTTTCGGATATCTGCTGATACCACATGCATTGAGCTTCGCTTGGGGAACCCTAACAATGAAGTCGTAATAAGTAGGACGGCTCGCATATGAAGTGTAGTTTGTACACCCAGGATTAACAGCCCCACCCTTTGGCAATCCATTGAACTTGTAGTATTTGGCGTGCCCATCAATGAACGAAATCGGCATTCCATCAGAATGGCGAGCCCAAAGCTCCCACTTGAACCAATAGTCAATCCAACCTCCAGTCGTTTCTGATGAGTTGTACCGACGTGGCAAATAACCGTCCATGTAGGCAATGGTATCAGCAGATTGAGGTACCTGAGACTCGTTGTTTGGCCGGTAATTTCGTGTGACGAATGGAGAAGTCGTCTTCATTCCAAACAAGCCCCAGTTCCACGTATAAGCGCTATATCGAAAAGTTCGAGCGGGATTGATATTCGTGCCAACTCGATTTCGGACAAATTCCCAAAGGGAACCTGAATAATTATTGTTCTGCCAATCGCCTGTTATATCCTGCCCCGGCTTTCCGTTATAGGATGGGCAACTCAAAATTCCTGCATTCTTGCGATATGGCGAAGTCAAATCATGAACGAAAGAAACGATGCGTGGTCCTGGATCGTAAACTTCTCCGTGCGGATAGCCGCCGTCGTAATCGCTGACATATATCTATGTAGACAAAGCAAGTTGCTTATGGTTGCTTAGGCAAGCTGTCTTCTTCGCAGCCTCTTTTGCTTGCGCAAAAACTGGGAACAAGATTGCCGCCAATATCGCAATAATGGCGATCACAACGAGCAACTCAATGAGCGTAAACGCACGAATTTTAGTTTTCATAAAAGAGTCCCCGAGCCGGCGAATCGTTAGTAGCCGACAATATCAGAACATTATTCATCATTTGTTAATGCAATTTGTGCCGCTTTGCGAGTGATTTCAACAAATCGACTCAAAAGCGCGACCAAAGGTATTGATTCGTCACTTCGTGGTGAAAGAGAATTTCAGCAGTCTTTACGAGAGAGCCAAGCTCTTTAGGGCATCTGTCGGCTACCGCGATTTAGCGCTCTGCGAACTTTTCATGAACTTCTGTGCCAAGCAGTGACTCCATGAACTCGCTTGTTTTGAAGTGCCGAATGGCATCATAAATGTTTCCTGGCAAATACCTTGTCCGAGTTCGACGATTTTCCTTATCAATAACTTCAGTCATCGGACCTTCGAAGCCTGTTCGCAGAATTGTGTAAAACGTCATATAAGGGTTTGCGTCTGGTGCGACCGTTCGAACTTCAATTCGCGCTGATTTTTCGTTGCCAAGTGGAATTCGAACCATTGACGTTCGGTCAACTGCTGAAGATTTGATTTGATTCGGAGCTTCGTAATTCGGATCCAATCGGCGATAGGCGTTCACACTTGGATTCAATACCAGGCACATATCGTTCGCGCTGTTCAGTAACCTATCTACAAAATCCCATGCTTCCTTAGATAGTTGGTCGTCGCCTTTCTTGTCGAAATAGACGTTTTTTCCATTTCTGCTGATCGAGAGGTTTGTGTGCATTCCGCTGCCGTTGATTCCAGCGATAGGCTTCGGCAAAAAGCTTGCAGTCATACCCATGTTGGCTGCAACTTGTCTTGATGTGAGCTTGTAAAGTTGCAGTTGATCAGCAGCCAATAGTGCTTCTGTATACATATAATTGAGTTCAAATTGGGCGGGTGCCACTTCTGGGTGGTCTTTTTCGTTTTGAAATCCAAGCGCCCTTTGGGCTTCAGCCAGATTGTCAATGAAAATCTTTAAGGGGTCTTTAGGAAGAGAATTGTAATATCCGCCGCTACTGGTGAGAGTGAATTCATTTCGTGAGTTGTAAGTTTGCTCTGCGTTCAAACCTGCGAACAAAAAGCCTTCGCATTCGACCGCAATGTTCGCTACCATGTCTTTCTCCGCCAACGAATCAGAAAGGTCTTTGAGCCTTCCCCTCATGTCGGATGCGTAGCTCTTGCCATCCCGATCCTTGATGAGGCCGAAAACAATCACTTTTCCTGGTCCGAAAATATCGCTTGGCAACCATCTAAAGGAGCCCCAATCAATTCCAAGCCGTAAGTCAGACTCACTGACAACGCTAAATCCTCTAACGGACGAGCCGTCAAAGGTGAGATTGTCGTAGCTCGTCAACAGAAATTTCTTGTCGTAGTCGAGCATGTGAAACCGCCCCTCGAGGTCAGTGAAGCCAACCGTAACAGCCTTAATTTCCTTCGTATCCGCAAGATATTTCAGGTAGTGGTCTTTGAGCTTCCCTTCTTTTGAGCGGGAGTGTTGCTTTTCTTTTGCTTCAAGATTGAGGTCTTCGAGTTGGTCGTAAGGAATTTCGAGAAAGTTCTTGAGAGGCGAATTACTCATGATTGTCAAATTATGACGAATCAAGCATAAGTTTTGCTCAGATAATATCTAAATAATATAATTTAGGCTTATCTTCACGGTAATTACGGATAAATATTCTTTCTGCAGGAGAACATTGGGCGACGTAGCATTCCGTAAACCAGCCTCTTTGCATGTGTATCTGCCCAAAGCGTTGTTGTTCCCCCACGATGCAGGAAATTGAAGTGGTCAATAAGCGGTTGTTGGTTTGGAGGCGAATTGAACCAATTTGAAGTTTGTAGAAAATTGCAAACAGGCACAGCAAATCCGTGTTCCCACGCTGCGATAGTATATGAGGGCTCTTCTACTTCGCTTCCCATTGCTCCAGTCGTTACCATAAAGTTAGTGCTTGAATAAGAAAGCGTTTTAGATCCGGGTCCAAATTCGTTTCCGCTTGCCCGCGGATTTACAGAGTAATAGGCGGAACCATAAGCCGGAGAGAAGAAGTTGTAAGCGATCGCCATCTGCCAATCTGGCTTTCGACTAGGGCAGCGCTTCACATCGTCGTTCTTTAGGTACACGTCTATTCCGCCTGGTCGTGTGGCCCGTGTTGCTGGCAGAAGCATATTTCCAAACCAGCCTGGAAAACCGTTACCGTTCCGAGTGTCAAAGCCGATCCACGGCTGCTGCGCTGGAAATCCTGGCAATGGGTTGTCAATTACCGACGGAACCCATGTGTCATCGTTATCATTCAAGTACAGGGCCAGTGCAAGGCCAATTTGTCGCATGTTGCTCACGCAAACCACTTGCTTAGCAGAGTTCTTAGCTTGTGCAAAAACTGGGAAGAGTATCGCAGCCAAGATCGCAATGATTGCAATTACGACCAATAGCTCAATCAACGTAAAGGCTCGTTTTAGTTTCATTTTCGCTCACCGACTATCACATATTACGATATACGATGGCAGATGGCAAGGAAATTCGCAAAATTCTGTTTTCGAGAGTTTGCAAGTTGTTTGCACGTAGTCGGCATGTGGTGGGCACCTTGCAGGTGCTGAAAACGATTTTTTAAGTGAACATCTGGCTTCTCATGCGAATTCATCGAGTCTCGATTACGTGCCAACAACGTGCAAACAACCTGCCAACAACATGCAGACGAATCCAAAAAAATTCCGGCCCCGAGGAGGCGGGGCCGTAGGGTTAGGTGTGTTCTTATGGCTGTTTATTGCCAAATCTCAAATACGCACTTGAAGACATTTAGTGTTCCCTTTCCCGAAAATCACCGTTTTCATTCCAAATTGTCATACAATAAGAACAATGCTTACTTCCATTCTTTGTGCTTTTCTTGTCTGCGGTTCGGCAACGCAGAATCCAGCACCTCCGGGAGCACCTTCCCAAAATCAAGGTTCCAAGTCTATTTGGGATGGTTTGAACATCAAGCGAACTGGAAACAACGGCTATGAAGAATATCTGGATGCGATTGATTTGTTTAGAGAAGCTCGAATTGGAAAGATTTTGTTGG
>JANNJE010000137.1:0-3303 GCA_031405735.1 Armatimonadota bacterium
ACTTATCCGCCTTCTCCGCTCTTCGTGCTATCGGCTGGGATTTTTGTGCAGATCGTCGCCTTTGCCGAGCGAACGAAGAACACACCTGGCTACAACACGGTCATGGGCGAGGACATTGGCATCGAACCTGTCGGCGGGCCGCCGCCGCTTGGCGATCCTACTTTCGAATTGATCGCTTTGCTTGGCAGCCAAGTTCAAATTGACTGGGTAAAGGCTACCGCTGACGGCGTGATTATCGAATCGCAACGTGGCGACGAAGTTGTGTGGACGGTTCTTGCGATTGACCACTTCGCACCGTACATTGACACTCGCGGACCGCTTGTGGCCGGCCAGCCAGAGGTTCGAAAGTACCGTTTAAGGTACGAAATCGCTGATGTACCTGTTGGCGGGTATTCGGGCGTTTTCCAGGTGACTACGATTCCGTAGCGCAAGACCTTCGACCCTTGCTTCGCTGTGAGGGTTGGGGAATATTTGAGCACATACTGGTTAATGGTCGCGTCGCATGGCGTGAAAAACAATGACGCCTCCTGGTACCAACAAAAGCGAAAGCAAAAGCCATCTCCCCACAAGTACGGGTCCATGCTCGCTTAGGCTGAGTTGTTCGCCAGTTAGCATGATGTAGTTCATGATTGCACTAACTAGCCCAAATAGCCCTAGAGCAACTAGACATAGGCCAAAAAGAATCTCTGCTATCAAACGCATGTAACTACTCAATGCAATCTTCTGGAGATCATTGGTCTGGTGACGTGAGAGCTATGGCCCTTTACGACCCTTTGCGCACATCGCGCGCGTAAATGCCTCCCAATAATTCCTTTTGAATGGCCCACCTGTCGAGCACTTAGCATTCTTGCATCCTTTTGCTTCACTTTGGATTGACCAAACCCAACATTCGCAGAATCCGTCGCAATCAACACAAGAAATAAACTGCCGATGGTCCCTTAGGTCTGGACATCCAAGGGCACCACCCGTTATTGCAGGTTCGTCAGTCGTACCCCATCGAGGAGGGCCCGTGAAGGTCCAAGGATAGGGCCAACCTAATCCTTGGTCAAATTCGTACTTGCCATTCGGGACTTCTGCAACAAACTGATAAATCTTACAGCTTTTACATCCAGCACCATCTACATCCAAATTGAATAAAAATCGAAGCTCAAACTTGCAATAGCACCCTACACCCATTAACGAATAACACTCAGCCTCACATGGTCCTTTGTCAAGATGAGTCGTAACTTTTGGTTTACATGCAAGTCCAGTTGGGTCTACAAACCGAATCGGATTCAGGAGTGCGTATGCGTAGGGTAACTTGATTGGCCAAATTGGATCTCTCGTTATCCACCTTCCAAGCTTCTCCCGTAAGTACCTTGTTCTAACATACAGCTGATTCCCGTCATCGTAGTATCCCCATGCTCCGCCGTACTTGAATGGAGTCGAGCTTGATGAGCCTGTGATAACTCTTACCTCGCCGTTGGGCCAGTAGTCGTAGGAATCTGTGACTTTGCCATCATCGTTAACCAATGCAATTGTATTGCCCATTGCATCATGGCAATGATAGCGGCGTTCACCATTTCGAGTTTCTGCGACCATCATCCCGCCGATGTTAGTTGCTCTTGCAGACATTGCCATTAGCTGTTTCCTCCATTTATGGATGTTCCTTTCCACAAACTAGTCATGGCCTGATTAGCTGTCAAAGTCCTCGTTAATCGACCACGACTTTATGTATCTTACGATAAACAGACGGCGGATGCAACACTTTTCGCAAAGAATTCAACAGAAAAGCCTCCGAAATCTACTCTTCTTCCTCTTCGATCTCAACATCCCCATCATCTTCACCCTGAATGATCCTTGCGATGTTGCGAACTTGATCGCCAGCAGCCAGGTCAATCAGCTTGACGCCTTGCGCGATTCTGCCAACCAGCCGAATGCCGTTCACCTTCATTCGGATGCCCTTGCCTTGGGTTGTCATGAGGAGAAGGCGGTCGTCGTCGCTGACAACTTCTGCGCCAATGATCACACCGGTTTTAGCTGTGACGTTCATCGTAAGAATTCCCGAGCCGCCACGGCCTTGAACTCGGTATTCGTCGAGGTTCGTTCGTTTGCCGTAGCCGTTCGCACCAACTACCAGCAGCGTCATGTCTGGTTGAATAATGTCCGCTGAAACGAGCGCATCATCGCCACGCATTCTCATAGCCCTTACGCCACCAGCCTGACGTCCTCGTGAACGAGCCTGAGTTTCGTTGAACCGAATGGATTGGCCTTCTCGAGTTACGCAGATCACATCATCCGTGCCGCGAGTTCGCAAAACCCAACCTAATTCGTCGCCGTCCTCGATGTCAAAGGCGTTGATGCCGTTTGATCGAATGTTGCCAAACTTGTTCAGCTCCGTTCGTTTGATCTCGGCTTTGCGAGTGATCATCGTTAGGAAGCCTTCGGCGTTGATATCTTTCACGCTGACGGTTGCCGTCACGCGATCATCGCTCTCGATGGCGATGTAATTGATAACTGGCATTCCCTTGGCATAGCGGCCGTTCTCAGGAATATCGTATGCACGAAGTTTGTAAACCCTGCCACGATTTGTAAAGAACAAGATGTAGTGGTGCGTGTTCACCTGGAAGAGGTGCGAAGGCTCATCGTCAGCTTTTTGGGTGTTGTTTACGCCCTTACCGCCGCGCTTTTGCTGACGCCAAGCGTCAATGCTCACCCGCTTAATGTATCCGTCTCGCGAAATGGAAATGATGCACTCTTCTTCTGGAATCAAGTCTTCTTCGCTGAAATCTCCTGCTTCGCGGGCGATGATTCTGGTTCGGCGCTCATCGCCATGCTTGTCTCGCATTGCGATGACTTCATCGGTCAAAACCCGTGTCGAACGAACTTTGTCATTCAAAATATCCAATAGGTTCTGAACCCGGAGCAAAGCGTCTTTGTACTTATTTTCAAGCTCTTGTTGCGAAAGACGGGTCAATTGCCTTAACGCCATAGCCAGAACTGCATTTGCTTGGTACGGCGACATACCAAACTTTCGCACCAAATTCACACGCGCTGTCGGTACGTCGTCCGAATCTCGAATTGTCTGAATGACCTCATCGAGGAACCTTCGTGCGATTTGGTAACCCTCATTTAGGTGGACTTCGTCAAATGCCCTAGCCAATTCGTAACGAGTTCTTCTTTCGATGACCGATCTGCGGTGAGCGATGTATTCATCGAGCAAAATCGGGAGCGGCGAAGTTCGTGGGGCGCCGTCAACGAGCGAAAGCATGATGCATCCGAAGCTGGTTCGCAATGGCGTGTGCTTTAGAAGATAATTTAGTG
>JANNJE010000138.1:0-3528 GCA_031405735.1 Armatimonadota bacterium
CGAAGATCAACAACACCGAGCCAAACATTTGCGTGCAAACGAGCCCAGCGAGTGGGTACGGAGTAACAAGCCCCGCCCAACTGAAAGGTTGTCAAAAGACCAACGAAAGATGGGGTTCGGCTGCCCGTAGCCAGCAGGGCCAGCCGCCGCTTCGATATCAATGGATTTCGCCACTCATAATCTCATCGCACCATCCCGACATTCTCTATCTTGGCTCGCAATTCGTGCACCGTTCGATGAACAAAGGGCGGGCATGGACGACGATCAGCCCAGATTTGACGACAAACCGCGAGCAAGGTGATGTTCCTTACGCAACCATCAAGACTCTCGACGAGAGTCCCTTTAAGTTCGGGCAATTGATTGCCGGAACGGACGACGGACTAGTGAAGTTGACTGTAGATCACGGCACAAGTTGGACAGACATTACGCCTCCAGTAAAGAACAAATGGGTTTCAAGGGTGATGTTCTCCAAGTTTGAAACAAACACAATTTACGTGACTCAGACGGGCTATCGAGAGGATGATTATCGTCCTTATGTGTGGCGTTCAACCGATTTGGGAAAGACCTGGACCTCAATTGCAAGCAACCTGCCTCTAGAATTCGTGAACTCGATAAAAGAAGACCCGCGAGAAAAGAACATTTTGTATCTTGCGACAGGAATCGGCGTTTTTCGAAGCACAGATACTGGGCAAACTTGGGAAGTCCTTGGCGGGAATTTCCCGAGATGTGCAGTTCATGACATCGTGATTCACCCTCGCGATCTTGAAATCGTTGCTGCTACCCATGGAAAAAGCGTTTGGGTTTTTGACCTCAAGCAACTTGACAAGTTGACTCCGGAAATACAAGCGAAGCCCATTCACGTATTTGATTTGCCGACAATGGCATTTACCGATACATGGGCTATGCGACGCTCGCAAAACTATGACGGCGAACCTTCGCGAGAGCCGACCGTTGGAAGCTGGCTCTGGCTGAAAGCAGGCGGAAAGGGAACGGTTCGGATAAAGGACGCAGCAGGAAAAATCTTGAAGGAGAAATCATTTGACGCAGTTCGAGGAATCCAGCAATGGTCAATTGAACTTGTTCTGACACCGGCAGATAGCAAATGGGCAATTGATAACAAAAATCGTCCCCGAACAACCATTGAAGAAATCCTCGCGGATCCGTTCGGTCCAGCAAGAGGGAAGTACTTGCCTGCGGGAGAGTATTCGGTTGAAATTACAGTTGGCGAAGCCACGCAAACGGTGAAGTGGAAGTTGCTGTAAGTATTGTTCGAGGTTGTTTTTGGTTGTTAGTTTTTGGAAATTAGTTGTTAGGCGGGAAGTGCAATGAACCGCGAACTGCTAACAACCAATAACTAACAACCAATAACCATATACCGCTCTCAACCTTCCACAATTATCGTAACTGGGCCATCGTTGACGAGTGAGACCTGCATATCTGCCCCAAACGTTCCAGATTGGACATTTGGGGAGAGAATCCTTAACTCATCAAGTAAGGTGTTGTAGAGCGCTTCACCTTGATCATAAGGTGCTGATTCTACAAAGCTCGGCCTTCTGTTCTTCGAAGTTTCTCCGTAGATGGTGAAGTTTGAGATACAAAGAATTCCCGGCAAAAGTGTTTCACCCAATTCACCCACTTCATTCAATTCAAACGCTGATTCAAGCGTGAGATTCATCTTCCCCTCTGAATCATTGAATATTCTCAGCCCCCAGATCCGATCTGCGAGTTTCTTGGCGTTAATATTTGTATCGTCCTTGTGCGCAGCAACCAGCACGACAAGGCCGACACCGATAGCTCCCACAATTTCTCCATTAACCGAAACGCTAGCCTGGGAAACTCGCTGAACTACTGCTTTCATTCTACAGATTTTAGAACGAAATCGAAAATAGCAAACACATTTATTGGGTTTCAGGATATAACGAACGCATGACTCTGATAATTCCAATCCTTGTGCTGGCTATGACAAACAACCTCCAAACTGACTACCCCGAATCGAGAAGGTCTGATTTCAAAGAGACTCTTCACGGAAAAGAACTTGCAGACCCTTACCGCTGGTTGGAAGATGCAAACTCTAGCGAGACAAAAGCTTGGGTCGAGGCTCAAAACAAGGTTACCTTCGACTATCTTGCAACTCTCCCAGATCGAGCGCCTATTGCGAAACGGTTTGAGGAGCTTTACAATTTTGAAAAATTTGGAACACCAAGCTACATAGCAGGAAAGTACTTTTGGAACTACAACACTGGTTTGCAAAACCAGGATGTTGTGTATTGGGCGAAGAAAATCGGTGGAGATAAAACGGTCTTGATTGATCCGAACAAGCTCTCTAATGACGGAACGGTCGCCTTGAGTGGAATGGCGATCTCTGATGATGGCAAGCGGCTCGCCTATTCAATTAGCCGCGGAGGTTCTGACTGGCAAGAATGGTATGTCCGTGATATCGAGACTGGTAAGGATTCGGAAGACCGTATCGAATGGTCGAAGTTCAGCGATGCTTCGTGGGATCATGCAGGCAACGGTTTTTACTATTCACGGTACGACGTACCAAAAGACAGTACAGCACTCCAAGAACAAAACTACTTCCAAAAACTCTATTACCACCGCGTTGGCGATAAGCAAAGTAACGACAAGCTGATTTATGAGCGGAAGAATCAAAAGGAATGGGGTATCGGCGGCACGGTCACTGAAGATGGACGTTTCCTAGTGCTTCCAATTTGGAAAGGCACAAACCGGGAAAATCAGGTGTTTTATAAGGATTTCAACGACAAATCGGGCAAGGTCGTCGAGTTAATCAAGGGATTCGACGCCCAATATACTTTCTTAGGAAACTTTGGGCACACCTTCTATTTTCAGACGGACAAGAATGCTCCATTGGGAAAAGTAATTTCGATTGACGTTCGCGAACCGAAGGTTCAAAAAGAGGTCATTCCACAGTCCAAGCAATCACTTGAAGGCGTTAGCATGATGGGGGCAAGACTGTTTGCAAATTACTTGAAGGATGCTTACACGCAAATCAAAGTGTTCGATTTGAACGGCCATTTTGAGCGAGATGTGAAGATGCCCGGAATAGGGACTGGAGGAGGATTTGGCGGAAGGCTGGACGACAGCTTCACATTTTATAGCTACGCCAGTTTTGACACTCCAACGACAATTTTTAAGTACGACATTGATAGTGGGAAAAGCGAAAAGGTTTTTCAGCCAAAGGTTAAGTTTGATCCAAGCAAGTTTGAAACAAAGCAAGTCTTTTACAAGAGTGCCGATGGCACGAAAATTCCCATGTTCATCAGCCACAAAAAGGGGTTGAAGCTAGATGGAACAAACCCTACGCTTCTTTATGGCTATGGTGGATTTAGTTCTGCGATGACGCCGTTCTTCTCCCCTTCACGTTTGCTTTGGATGGAGGCAGGTGGTGTTTCGGCTGTTGCTTGCATCCGCGGCGGAAGCGAGTACGGTAAAGCTTGGCACGATGGCGGAAAGCTCTTCAAAAAGATGAACTGCTTCCAAGATTTCATTTCGGCGGGCGAGTATCTG
>JANNJE010000139.1:0-1651 GCA_031405735.1 Armatimonadota bacterium
TGACCATTGAAGCTGCAACAAACCAAGGGATCGTCCTGTTCCGTTCCAGAGTTGTAGAGCGCGAAGAGGCAACGCACGATCTTGTCATCGAAAGACCCAAAGAAATTTCGCATGTCGATCGGAGAGATGCCGCGAGATTTCCCTGTAACGACATGGAGGTTACTGTGAAGCTCGATGGCTTATCCGCACAGCTTATCGATCTTTCAGCAAAGGGCGCCAAGTTGAGAACCAGGTGTGAGTATAAAAAAGGTGAGCGAGTTTCGATAGAATTTCCGTGGCAATCGACAGAGATTGGTGCCTGGGTGATTGATATTGCTTCAGCGGGGCTTGGCGAAAATGCCTGCTCGGTTTTGAGAATTGTATTTGAGGAGCCTGCTAAGTTGCCACGAAAAAGCGCATTGGGAAAAATTTGGGTATAGGAAAAAGCAGACCGCCCTCGCTGGGGGGCGAGAGCGGTTAGTTGGAGGGTCTCAGTTTTGGGCTTTGAGTTGCCCTCCAGGGAAGGAGGTTATGCGTCATAGAATTCAACGCCCATTCCTTCCGGTTGGTTCCTTTGGTCCAAATCTGAGGCAATTTTGATAGGTACCAAGTCCCATTTTGATTCAGGCGTAATCAATCCTCGGATTCCATTCAAACCCATCGGCAGTCGGCGAACTGCCCCGGAAGGAGCGAACCGAAGGCATCAGAATCGCCCATAGCGTCTGCCCCGGCTTGGGTGTAACCGAGCACAGCTTCTTGCTTAGTAAGGTTCTCTATTGGGTCGAAACCGGACGGTCTGTTGAGAGCGCACCTGATTCCCAATTTTGGGTCACCGGAGACAATAGGCCTGTCACTGCTTAGGCTCAAGCGCAATCCAGCATCCGTGATGGATCGAAATCGTTTGAGCATTCCTGCCCTTTCGGGACCAAGTTGCTTTAAGTAGGCGTGGCCAAAATGTGCAAGGAATTCGGGTTGCATCGAAACATAGCAATTTAGTCTTGCCAAACGGTTGACCTGTTCATCGCTCAGCATCATCGCGTGCTCAATTCGATGGATGGATGGGTCGGGCAGTGCTTCGTACGCATCCATAACGGCATCTGTCGAGCGATTGCCGATGCTATGTATTGCAATTTGGTAGCCAGCCTCATCGGCAATTTGGACCATGATCTTCAAGCGATCTGGGGCATAAATAAGCTGGCCCTGATCGTCGTCTTCGTGCTCTTTGCCGACATATTTTCCGTAGATGGCGGCTGTGCCCGAACCAATGGCACCGTCAGCGAATATCTTTATGCCAGCAACCTTGCACAAATCAGGATTCATCGCCTTCGAAAGTTCGCTAAGCCTTGACGAATCAATCTTTCGAGGCCCGAAAACCTGAGACCATTGTAAGTAAAGGCGAAACCTAACATTCGCGCCTCGCTCAGCAGCAATTCGATAGGCTTGAAGCTCTAGGTCAAGGTTGAACCGGCCCGTCATCATATCTGCCGCTGCACCGATTCCCAGGAGGCTCATTCGTTCCGAAGCCGCGAGGATTGCGTCAACCATTTGGTCGAGCGAGAGGTTTGGCGAGGCCGCCGTCACAGCCTCATGCGCGTCTTCCAGCAGCAAGCCGTTTAAGCGGCCAGTTTCATCTCTGCCGAATTCTCCGCCTGACGGGTCTGGAGTTGATTCG
>JANNJE010000140.1:0-1577 GCA_031405735.1 Armatimonadota bacterium
TCGCTCAGTCTATCTCGCCCGAGCGACAACCCGGAGTGGCCCTTTGGGGTCGAAGTTACCTAAGGATGGCTTGCTGTCGCTAAAGGAACGAAAAAAAGAGGAGCGAAATCGCTCCTCAAAATGGATTGCAAGCAAATCGGGCCCCCTTTCAGGTGTTGAAGCCTTAAAATGTAAGAGTGATGAATTCGCGGTTTTGTTCCGCAATCCGCTAAAAGACCGCAATTGCCGTCAACCTTCATAGTCGCTTAACGATTTCATAATGCGTTCTTAATTCTCTTGTTTCAAATTGATGATCTGCACCGGAGGAATTATGTTAAAACGAGCTTTCACACTCATCGAACTTCTAGTCGTCATTGCGATCATTGCGATCCTTGCCGCCATCCTTTTCCCTGTCTTTGCCCAAGCAAAAGAGGCTGCCAAGAAGACGGCTTGCTTGAGCAATTCCAAGCAGCTCGGCCTTGCGCTCATGCAATACAACGCCGACTTTGACGACATGAATCCGATGGCCTATTACTATAAGAACAACACGGCCACCGCCAACGGAGGCTCCGCCGGTGGGTACGTAACCTGGACAGTTCTGTTCCAGCCATACATCAAGAACTCCGACATGTTCGTCTGCCCGTCGGATCGAAACAAGGGCCTTCCCCCAGATAACGCTCCGTGCAACCCGTTCACCGACACGTCGACGCTGGGCTGCGAAGCGCAGGTTCCTCGGCTGTCCTACATCCCCAACTCGGCGATCATGCCCCGCAAGCGCGGCCCCTCAGATGCCCCGAACACGATCTCCGCAACCGTTCTCGATGCGCCCGCCGACACGATCGCTTTGGCGGAAATGACCAACCACCAGAACTGCATCTTCTTGGCTTCCACCGGCCAAGGCAACCCCGAGCGACGCAACAAATCCCACCGACCCGTCAATGCGATCATGCGAAACGTGACGGGCGGGCAATGGGCGGGCCAGAGCGTCGCCGATGCGACCGGACCGATCTACGCGATCACCAAGGCCGCGGCCGAAGGCCCCGATGGCTGGGGCGGTCCGTCCGATTCGGGCATTGTCACAAACACCGCTGGATGCCGCGGCACCGCAGCCGACAGCGGCTTTCACATCCGGTTCATGGAACCCGCGCGACACTCGGGCGGCTCCAACTACACGTTCTCGGACGGCCACTCAAAGTACAACAAGTTCGACGCCACGATCAATCCGAACAAGTTCCTCTGGGGCACGACCTACTTCCCCACGGGCCAAGTGGTCCTCGACCAAAACGGTATCCAGGTTCGCTAACGGACTAAACGTTGATGCCCCCTCCTTCGGCGATCATGCTGAAGGAGGGCCCTTTTTCTTCTCTTCGATTCATGTCCAGCAGGGTCAGGCTCATTTGCAGCCGTCTGGTGATGATTCTTGTTTGGTCCGACGCCACCGCCTCATGCTTTTTGACAGTTGGAGTGCACAACTTTACTCTCAAAGAACGGTTGCCACGGCCAAGCAACCCGCCAATTCTCCGAGGAATGCCTTGCCAAGCCAATTGGAACAAGGACTGCAAGCGATAAAGTTCACATTTGTTAGGAGCCGATTCATC
>JANNJE010000141.1:0-1488 GCA_031405735.1 Armatimonadota bacterium
GTATGAATTTTCTTCGTACGTCAATTTGGACGTTACGAATGGAAAATTGATAAATTTTGCTCCTGCTTTTCTGCCGCCTCCGCTACCTCCTACCACTCTCAATCCCACTTTTTCTTCAGATGAGGCGAAAATGACTTCCGCAGGATTTATTTTTCAGTCAAGCATTACAGGCTCATTAAGCGAATTTTCGCCACCGGAACTGTGTGTTCTTCAAACAATTTGCTTTTTGAACGGAATTCGCCCGAATTGGGACTTCTTCAACGAAGCGTATCGCCAGAACACGGCACCGCAAAGGGGAATGCTTGCTTACAGAGTTCTACAAATGCCAGCCGGTGCTGACGGTCCAATTGAATCGTATGTGGATGCGTTGAATGGCCAAATTGTCTACGTTGAGAGACGTGATATTGGGTATGGCGGCAAAGGGCCAGGAAAACAAGCAATCGTAATGCCATTTATCTGGAACATCGGCCCACAAGCGATGACCGCATTTTTCGGCAAGGCCAGTAAGAAGATCACGATCGCTGAGGTAAGCCTTTCAACTAAATCTTTCCAGGGCGAAGGAAAACCTGTTCACTTGTCGTTTGGAAAAGTGATCATTCTGGCTCAATTCGATCCTAAGTCCGGTTTGCTAAGGCATGGCGCTGGAAAAGCTGCCCGGTTTGGAAAGCCAAATTCCACAATGGCAAAAGCTCTTTACGAGTTGACATCAAAACCCTACGTGCCGCTCAAAATTCCAAAGATGCCGAAAAAACGATAAATCAGAGTCCAGAATTTGTTGCGCTAACTGCCATGATGAAGTGTTCCAAGCCATTCTTGAAATGCAACACCCGCCCTTTCGATCTTTTCTTTCTTCCTTTGCCCTTTGTCCTTGATGAATGGCTCAGGGCCGGGAAACAGCCCCCAATTGATGTTCATGGGCGCAAAGTCTCGCTCGGTTTGATCTTGCAAATGTGAAAGCAGCGAGCCGAAAGCGGTTGCCCTTGGAGGCTGACTGAAAGGTTTGCCCAGGATCGAAGCCGCCAGTAAGACGCCGACATATTGTCCCATTGCCGCAGACTCGACATAGCCCTCAACACCCGTTAATTGCCCTGCTAAATATACATTTTCGCAACCCGCTAGCTGCAGTGTCGATGTCAGGCATTGCGGAGCATCAACAAACGTGTTTCGGTGGATAACACCGTAGCGAACGAATTCCGCGTTTTGCAATCCGGGCACCATTTGGAAAACCCTTTTCTGCTCTCCGAATCGAAGGCGGTTTTGGCAAGCCACAAGGGAGTAGAGTGTTTTCTCTTTGTTTTCCGGTCTTAACTGAAGTGCAGCATAGGGCCTTCTGCCTGTGCGTGGATCAGTAAGACCAACTGGCTTGAAATTGCCAAAAGCAAGCGATTTTTGCCCTCGTTCGGCGATGACTTCGATGGGCATGCATCCTGCGAAGAGTTGGATGTTTTCGAGGAATGAATCCCCCTCCTTATCCGAGGTACGAGGATG